>JAEZMP010000474.1 GCA_023442215.1 Pseudomonadota bacterium | reverse complement strand
CTGCCAAGAACCGATTTTCGTCTTATCCAGAGGGAGTTATGGGAATGAAGAAGGTTCTGCTGGCTGGCGCCGCCCTGGCGTTCAGCACCATCCTTTCGAGCGGCGCGTGGGCCGATATCCTGATCGCCACCGAGGGTCCGATGACCGGTCAGTACGCCTCGTTCGGCGCGCAGCTGAAGGCGGGCGCCGAGCAGGCGGTGGCCGACATCAACGCCGCCGGCGGTGTGCTCGGCGAGAAGCTCGTCCTTGAGATCGGCGACGATGCCTGCGATCCGAAGCAGGCGGTCGCGGTCGCGAACCAGCTCGCCTCCAAGGGCGTGAAGTTCGTGGCGGGCGCGTTCTGCTCGGGCTCCTCGATCCCGGCCAGCGCGGTCTATGCCGAAGAAGGCATCGTCATGATCTCGCCGGCTTCGACCAACCCGAAGTTCACCGACGAGCGCCCCGGCGACATGATCTTCCGCGTCTGCGGTCGCGATGACCAGCAGGGCCAGGTGGCCGGCAAGTTCCTCGCCGATCACTTCGCCGGCAAGAAGATCGCCATCCTGAACGACAAGTCGGCCTACGGCCTCGGCCTCGCCGAAGAGACCCGCAAGTACTACAACGAAGCCGGCGGCAAGGAAGTCCTCTGGGAAGCCTACACTGCGGGTGAAAAGGACTACACCGCGCTCGTTTCGAAGATGAAGCAGGCGGGCGTCCAGGTCGTCTATATCGGCGGCTACCACACCGAGGCCGGCCTGATCCTGCGCCAGATGCGCGAGCAGGGCATGGACGCCGTCGTCGTCTCGGGCGACGCGCTCGTGACCGACGAGTACTGGGCGATCACCGGCAAGGCCGGCGAAGGCACCCTGATGACGTTCTCGCCGGATCCGCGCAAGAACCCGGAAGCCGCGCCGATCGTCGAGGAGTTCCGCAAGAAGGGCATCGAGCCGGAAGGCTACGTGCTCTACACCTATGCCGCGATCCAGGCGTGGGCCGATGCCGTGAAGGCCGCCGGCACGACCGATCTGGAGCCGGTGGTGAAGGCGCTCTCGACCGGCGACTTCAAGACCGTTCTCGGCGACCTGAAGTTCGACTCCAAGGGCGACGTGACGATGCCGGGCTACGTCATGTACGAGTGGAAGGACGGCAAGTACGACTACTTCAAGAGCTGATCGCGCGATCCCCGGACAGTAGGCCGGGACGCCGACGCGCCGGAAACGCACTCGGTTCGGGTCACACGACCCGAACGGCTTGTTCCGGCGGATTTCTTGAACCGTGAGGGGTGCGGCCGGTCGGGTCGATCGGCCGTGGTATCGAGCGGTTGAGGCAGTCGAACGGTTGAGTCAATCGCGGGAAGCCCCGGGTCAGACCGGGGCTTTTCGATTCCTACACGGCCCTTCCGGCCGCCCGTCCAAAGCCCTTCCCACCGCCCGGGAGTCGATGCCGGTGCGGTCATCCGACGCCACCCCCTTTCCGTGCATGCAACGAATGGTCATATCTCGACGTTCGGACGGCAGCTTCCGCCCAACCGGAGAATCAAGATGTCCTTCGTTCCCGCTCTTCGCGTCGCGCGCCGCCTGGGCGCTGCCGCACTGATTGGCCTGTCCGTGATGGTGGCCGGCGCCTCGGCCGAAGCCGGCACGATCTACGACCGGATCAAGTCCAGCGGCAATCTGGTGATCGGCCTGGAAGGCACCTATCCGCCGTTCAATTCCATGGACGAGAGCGGACAACTCGTCGGGTTCGAGGTCGATTTCTCGCGTGCCCTCGCGAAAGAGATGGGGCTCAATCCCATCTTCAAGCCGGCGAACTGGAGCGGACTTCTCGGGGCGTTGCAGTCCGGCCGCGTCGACGTCGTCATCAACCAGGTCGCGGCCACGCCGGAGCGCCGCAAGATCTTCGACTTCTCGATTCCCTATTCCTATTCCGGCATCCAGATCGTCGTGAAGAAGGGCAATCCGGACAACATCTCCACGCCGGACACGCTGGCAGGCAAGAAGGTGGCTGCGGGCCTTGGCACCAATTATGGCCAGTGGCTCGTCAAGAACGTGCCCACGGCGCAGCCGCAGACCTACGACGACAATGTCACGCCCTACCGCGACCTGGCCGCCGGCCGCATCGATGCCGTGTTGAACGACCGACTGGTAGTGGCCGATATCGTGAAGAAGACCGGCGATCAGTTCGAGATCGTCGGTGCGCCGTTCGATCCGCAGGGATCGTCCGTCGCGCTGCCGAAGGATCCCGAACTGCTCGCGGCGATCGACGACGGCATCCGCGCGCTGCAGGCGAACGGCGAACTCAGCGCCATCTCGGAGAAGTGGTTCGGCATCGATGTGACGAAGCAGCCCTGAGCCGGTAGGGGGGCACCATGGATCTCGGCCTCGGGCCTTCGCTCGACCTCGTCTACCAGTCGCTGCCGTTCCTGCTGACCGGGGCGCTCTATTCCATCGGTCTTGGGGTCGCCAGCATGGCGATCGGGCTGGTGATCGCGTTCTTCGTCGCGATCATCCGGCTCCAGGGCGTGCCGGTGCTGTCGCAGGTGGCGCGGTTCTACGTGTCGTTCATCCGCGGAACCCCGCTGCTGGTGCAGCTTTTCCTGATCTATTACGGGCTGCCGCAATACGGCATCACGCTCGACGCGCTGACGGCGGCACTGATCGGCTTCTCGCTCAGCGTCGGCGCCTATTGCTCGGAGATCCTGCGCGGCGCCATCGGGGCCATCGACCATGGCCAGTGGGAAGCCGGCACGGTGATCGGCATGACGCGGTGGCAGACGCTGCGTCGTGTCATCCTGCCCCAGGCGGCGCGCACGGCGCTGCCGCCGCTCGGCAACAACTTCATCGGGCTGATCAAGGATACCTCGCTGGCCGCCACCATCCAGGTGCCGGAGCTGTTCCGGCAGGCGCAGCTCATCACGGCGCGGACGTTCGATATCTTCGCGATGTATTTCGCCGCTGCCGCGATCTACTGGATCCTGTCCACGGTGCTCGCCTTCTGGCAGGAGCGCCTTGAAATCCGTGCCAACCGGCACAGCCGGAGGACCGGGTCATGAGCATGATCGAGGTGAGGCGCCTCAGCAAACGCTTCGGCGATACCGAGGTGCTGAAGCGGATCGACCTCAGCGTCGAGGAGGGCGAGGTCGTTGCGATCGTCGGCCCGTCCGGCTCCGGCAAGACGACGCTGCTGCGGTGCCTGAACTGCCTGGAAACGCCTTCCGGGGGAACGATCCGGGTGGGTGATATCGAGATCGACGCCGACCGGCCGCTGAAGGCGCAGAAGGCCGCGGTGCGTGCGCTGCGGTTCGAAGTCGGCTTCGTGTTCCAGAACTTCAACCTCTTTCCGCACCGCACGGCCCTTGAGAACATCATCGAGGGACCGGTGATCGTGAAGAAGGAGAACAGGGCCGCGGCGGTCGAGCGAGGGAGAGCGCTGCTCGCCCGGGTCGGCCTCTCCGACAAGGCCGACGCTTATCCGAGCCGGCTTTCCGGCGGCCAGCAGCAGCGCGTCGCGATTGCCCGGGCGCTCGCGATGGAGCCGGACGTGATCCTGTTCGACGAGCCGACTTCGGCGCTCGATCCGGAACTGGTCGGCGAGGTTCTGGCGACCATCCGCGATCTCGCCGCGGAACGGCGCACCATGCTGATCGTGACGCACGAGATGAGCTTCGCCCGCGATGTCGCGGACCGCACCGTGTTCGTCGACGGCGGCGTGATCGTGGAACAGGGTCCGTCGCGGGCCTTGTTCGACAATCCGCGCGAAGACCGCACGCGGCGCTTCCTCGGCAAGTTCCTCGGGGATCGCTGACTGGACGGCGGCGGGTCGGCGACGGGTCCGAAGCCGCTGCCGGGTTGAACCGCGCGGGCGCAGCGGAAAAGGTGGATCGGCCCCGTTTCCGGTATCGTCCGGAACGATGGCCATGCGCTGGGCAACGCGCTTCGGAGGATGTCATGCGACCGGGACCGCTGAATCTCATCACGGACGTGGCCGGGATCGCGGTCGGCAACGCGCAGGACGAGGTGTTGAAGTCCGGCGTGACGGTGGTGATGGGCGAGGCGCCGATGGTGGCGTCTGTCCTGGTTCTGGGCGGCGCGCCGGGCAGCCGGGAGACCGATCTGCTGGCGCCGGAGCAGACGGTGCAGGAGGTCGACGCAGTGACGCTGTCCG
The DNA here is from genome assembly GCA_023442215.1 of Pseudomonadota bacterium. Classification (GTDB taxonomy): domain Bacteria; phylum Pseudomonadota; class Alphaproteobacteria; order Rhizobiales; family Segnochrobactraceae; genus Pseudoxanthobacter. The sequence continues at coordinate 405 of JAEZMP010000474.1, read as the reverse complement.
GCGGCTCGGCCTTCGGGCTCGATGCGGCGTCCGGCGTGCTGGCCTGGCTTGCCGAGCGGGGCAGAGGCTTCGCGGTCGGGCCGGCGCGGGTGCCGATCGTTCCGGGTGCGATCCTGTTCGACCTTCTGAACGGTGGCGACAAGGCATGGGGCCGGTTTCCGCCCTATCGGGACCTTGCTTACGATGCCGCCGGTTTGGCGCACGGTGGCGCGTTCCCCCTCGGATCCGTCGGCGCCGGGGCCGGGGCATTGGTGGCGGGGCCGCAGGGCACGATGAAAGGCGGGCTCGGGTCCGCATCGGCCGTGCTGCCGAACGGCGCCACGGTCGGCGCGATCGCCGCGGTCAACGCGCTGGGCTTCGCGACCGTCGGCGACGGGCCGCATTTCTGGGCGGCGCCGTTCGAGG
>JAEZMP010000288.1 GCA_023442215.1 Pseudomonadota bacterium | reverse complement strand
CTGGCGGCGCTGTTCCATCAGTTCGTGCTGCGCGACCGCCTGATGCGGCGGATGACCCTCGGCGGCCGGTAGGCCGGCCGTCTCGCGACCGGATGGCCGATCCGGTCTCATGGCCTCGCGCCGGGTTAGACAGGCCCCGGCGTGATCCGGCGGAAGGGCCGGCCGGGCCTTGCGCCTGAACCCCGGGGCATCGCTCGCCCACGCCAACTAGAGCGCTTTCCGATCTGATGGAATCATCAGATCGACAAGAAATCGCTCCAGATTCAAAAGCTTGAGCATATCCTTGTCGTTCAGATCGGTTCGATCTGAACGGGTTATGCTCTAAAGACAAAAACGGCCGGAGAGGTTGCCCTCTCCGGCCGTCGGCATTTCAGGGCGGGCGCCTCGCGCCCGCCGCGGATGTCCGGATGGCGCGCGTTACGCGGCCTCGCCCGAGATCTCCTGCCCGGTCTCCTGGTCCACGACCTTCATGGACAGGCGAACCTTGCCGCGCTCGTCGAAGCCGAGCAGCTTCACCCACACCTTGTCGCCTTCCTTCACCACGTCGGTGACCTTCTGCGGCCGGCCGTTGGTGAGCTGCGAGATGTGGACGAGGCCGTCACGCGAGCCGAAGAAGTTCACGAAGGCGCCGAACTCGACGCACTTCACGACCGTGCCCTCGTAGATCGCACCCATTTCCGGCTCGGCGGCGATGCCCTTGATCCAGTTCATCGCGGCCTTGATGGCCTTGCCGTCGGACGAGGCGATCTTGATGGTGCCGTCGTCGGCGATGTCGATCTTGGCGCCGGTCTTTTCCACGATCTCGCGGATGACCTTGCCGCCCGAACCGATCACTTCGCGGATCTTGTCGACCGGGATCTTCATCACCTCGATGCGCGGCGCGTACTCGCCGAGCTCCGGACGGGCCTCGGTCAGCGCCTTCGACATCTCGTTGAGGATGTGGAGGCGGCCGCCCTTGGCCTGCTCGAGGGCGACCTTCATGATCTCCTCGGTGATGCCGTTGATCTTGATGTCCATCTGCAGCGCGGTCACGCCGGCTTCGGTACCCGCGACCTTGAAGTCCATGTCGCCGAGATGATCCTCATCACCGAGGATGTCGGACAGCACCGCGAAGCGCTCGCCTTCCTTGATGAGGCCCATGGCGATGCCCGCCACCGGACGCTTCAGCGGCACGCCGGCATCCATCAGCGACAGCGAGGAGCCGCACACCGTCGCCATCGAGGACGAGCCGTTCGACTCGGTGATCTCGGAGACGACGCGGATGGTGTAGGGGAACTCGTGCTTCGGCGGCAGGATCGGGTGCACCGCGCGCCACGCCAGCTTGCCGTGGCCGACTTCGCGGCGGCCGGGCGAACCCATGCGGCCGGTCTCGCCCACCGAGTAGGGCGGGAAGTTGTAGTGCAGCAGGAAGTTTTCCTTGTAGGTGCCTTCCAGCGAATCGATGAACTGCTCGTCCTCGCCCGTGCCGAGAGTGGCGACGACCAGCGCCTGGGTCTCGCCGCGGGTGAACAGCGAGGAGCCATGGGCGCGCGGCAGCACGCCGACCTGCGACAGGATCGGGCGGACGGTCACGAGGTCACGGCCGTCGATGCGCACCTTCTCGTCGAGGATGCGGTTGCGGACGGTGGAGGCCTCGAGCTCCTTGAACAGCTCGGACACGAGCTGCGGGGTCGGGGCGGCCGGATCTTCCGGGTTCACCAGAGCCGCGACGACGCTGGCCTTCACAGCCGAGATCTGCTCGCGGCGCTCGGCCTTCGCCGGAATGCGGTAGGCGGCGGCAAGACCTTCGGAGGCGATTTCCGCGACGCGGGCGGCGAGCGCCTCGTTGCCGGTCTCCGGCAGCGCGCGCGGCTCCTTGGCCGCCTTCTCGGCGAGGCGGATGATGGCGTCGATCACCGGCTGGAAGCCGCTGTGGCCGAACATCACCGCGCCGAGCATGATCTCTTCGGAGAGCTCGCGGGCTTCCGATTCCACCATCAGCACCGCGTCGCCCGTGCCGGCGACCACGAGGTCGAGGTCGGAATCGGCGCGGCTGTCATGGGCCGGGTTCAGCACGTACTGGCCGTTGATGTAGCCGACGCGGGCGCCGCCGATCGGGCCCATGAACGGCACGCCGGACAGCGTCAGGGCGGCGGAAGCCGCGACCAGCGCCAGGATGTCCGGATCGTTCTCGAGGTCGTGGGAGAGCACGGTCACGATGACCTGGGTCTCGCACTTGTAGCCGTCCGCGAACAGCGGGCGGATCGGGCGGTCGATCAGGCGCGAGGTCAGCACCTCGTGCTCGGACGGGCGGCCTTCGCGCTTGAAATAGCCACCCGGGATCTTGCCGGCGGCGAACGCCTTTTCCTGGTAGTGGACGGTCAGCGGGAAGAAGTCGAGGCCCGGCTTCGGGGACTTCTCGGAAACGACGGTGGCGAGCACGGCGGTCTCGCCGTAGGTGGCGAGCACGGCGCCGTCGGCCTGGCGCGCGATGCGGCCGGTCTCGAGGGTCAGCGTGCGGCCGGCCCATTCGATCTGTTCGCGTTCGATCTGGAACATGGATGTCTTCCTTCCTGTCGCGGGACCGCGAAGGTCGACACGGGCAAGACGGCGAGACGGCCGGACCGATGCACATTCTGCGCGACGGTCCCTTTCGGGGGTCCCGTCTTCGGCCGTCCGGCAATCCTGCCCCGTGGTCTCCCTTCGCGGGCGGCGCCGGCGGCCCTGATGGCCCTCCCCGGTCGCGTCCCGCTGGTGGCGTGTTGGATGCCGCCGGCGTCCTGTCCGCACCGCCGGCCATTGCCGCGATGCGTGAGACGCCGCCGGAACCCGATGAAGTGGCAGACCCGGCCGGATCGGCTGGGCCCGGCTTTCCGGCGCCCGTTCCGTGCGGGTCGTCTCGATCCCCTGGAACCTGTGCCGGCGCGGCCTCGCACGGCCGCTTGAAAATCAGAGGCGCCGGAAGCGGTCTGCTCCCCGGCGCCCCTTATGGCATCAGCGGCGCAGGCCGAGGCGCTGGATCAGCGTCTGGTAGCGCGCAATCTCGGTCTTCTTCAGATGATCGAGGAGGCTGCGACGCTGGCTGACCAGCTTCAGGAGGCCGCGGCGGGAATGGTTGTCCTTGGCGTGGCTCTTGAAGTGCTCGGTCAGGTTGACGATGCGCTCGGAGAGGATCGCAACCTGCACCTCGGGCGAACCGGTATCGCCCGGCTTGGTGGCGTATTCGGCGATGATCGCCTGCTTGCGTTCGGCGGTAACCGACATCGGTGGTCCTTTCATGATGGCGCTCGGGAGCGCCGATGGTGTGGTGCGCGGCGGACGCCGGAGCCCGGTGCGGCAATGGAGGCGCGTGCGGGCAAGCCGCAGCGATCCGTCGCGATCGGGATCGAGGATCCGCGCCCCGGCCGCTCCTTCAGGGAGGGCACGGGTACCCGCGCGTGGTGGTCGGAGCCCCGGAGCATATCCCGTTCAGATCGAACCGATCTGAACGACAAGGCGATGCTCAGAGCTTTGAGTCCGGAGCGATTTCTTCTCGATCGGATCGGTTCATCCGATCGGAAAGCGCTCCAGGCTCCCTTTCCTCGCCCTGGCCGAGCCGGGATGTCGTCCAGCACGGTCGAGGCAGCAGGAAACGGCGTCGCCGGTCATCCGGCGCCGCACGCGCGCGGACTATGGCCACAAAAGCCGCCGGAATTCCAGCCCAATTGCAGGACGCGGGCCCGAAAAGCCCGCGGCCGGCCTGCGCGATCAGCGCCGGGAAAGGCCCTGCTCGGGCGTGGAGTAGTTGAACACACGCCGCGGCACGAACTCGCCGGCCTCGATCGAGCCGAGCGCGACGAGACGGCCCGCGGAGGTGGCGTAGGCCGCCTCGGTCTGGACCGGCGCGCCGCGTCCGCGCAGGAGCACCGACTGGCCCCGGCGCAGTCGGCTCGCGTCGACGGAGGACATCGCGACTTCCAGAAGCTCCGAAAGGCCGTCCTCGACCGGGCGCAGCAGCGCGGCGAGCGCGGCGGCGGGATCCTCGGATTCGGCCGCCGCCGCGGCGGTGTCGAACGGCACGAGATCGGTTTCGTCGAACGGCCCGACCACGAGGCGCCGCAGCGCCGAGACGTGGCCGCGGCAGCCGAGTCGGCGGCCGAAATCGCGCGCCAGCGAGCGCACATAGGTGCCCTTGCCGCACTCGGCCTCGATCTCGACGTGGTCGGCGTCGGGCATGCCGACGATGGCGAGGCGGTAAATCTCCACGGTCCGCGCGGCGATCTCGACGACCTCGCCGTCGCGGGCGAGATCGTAGGCGCGCTCGCCGCCGATCTTGATCGCCGAATATTGCGGCGGAACCTGCTGGATCTCGCCGACGAACTCCGGCAGCAGCGCCTCGATCTCCGCCGGCGTCGGGCGGGCGTCGGAGGTCGCGACCGGCCGGCCTTCGGCGTCGTCGGTATCGGTCTCGATGCCCCAGCGCACCGTGAAGCGGTAGACCTTCCGGCCGTCGACCACATAGGGCACGGTCTTGGTCGCCTCGCCGAACGCGATCGGCAGCGCGCCGGAGGCGAGCGGATCGAGCGTGCCGGCGTGGCCCGCCTTGGCGGCCTGGTAGAACCGCTTCACCGCGCCGACGGCTTCGGTGGAGGTCATGCCGAGCGGCTTGTCGAGGATCAGCCAGCCGTTGATCTCGCGGCGCGGGCGCCGGCGCTGCTGCCGTCCGCGTCCGCCGCGGCCGCCGTCGCGCGCCTCGCCACCCTGCTGGCCAACCTGCTCGCCGCCGCCGGCCGCGTTATCGCGAAGGTCCGCGCCGGCATTGTCGATGTCGTCGACGCTCATCGGGCCTCTCCCTCGTCTTCGTCGTCCGTCTTCGGAGAGAGATCGCGGGCGACCTCGGGCTCGTGGAGCAGCGAGTCGACGCGGATATCGTCCTCGTAGCGGGTATCGAGCCGGAACCGCAGATCGGGCGCGAACCGCAGCCCGGCCTTGCGGCCGATGAGGCCCTTGAGCCGGCCGCGCGCATTGTCGAGCGCCGCGAGCGACGTCTCGACATTGAGCCCGCCGAGCGGCATCACGAGCACCGTCGCCACCTTGAGATCGGGGCTCATCCGCACTTCCGGGATGGTCACGAACACGCCGTCGAGCTCGGGCTGATGGGTCTCGCCACGGGCGAGCGCCTCGGCGAGGGCATGGCGCACGGCCTCACCCACGCGCAGCTGCCTCTGGGACGGCCCGGCGGCCTCCCGCTCACGTCTTGCTGGTTTCATGGTCGTTCACCTCATGGCCCCGACCGGACTTGGACCGGAAAGGGGGCGCGAGACCTGGAAAAGGCGCCGCGCGGGGCGGCGCACGCACCGGCCGCGACCGGGCATTGGCCCGGACTGGAACCGGGGCCGATGCAGGTCGCGCCGGACACAGGTCCCACCCCGGCAAGGCCGGGATGGGCCGAAGCGGTGCCGCGCACGCCTCAGAGCGTGCGGGCGATCTCCTCGACGCGGAAGCACTCGATGACGTCGCCGGCCCGCATGTCCTGGTAGCCTTCGAACGCCATGCCGCACTCCTGGCCGGAATGCACTTCCTTGACGTCGTCCTTGAAGCGCTTGAGCTGCGAGAGCTTGCCGTCGTGGATGACGACGCCGTCGCGGATGAGGCGCACGCTGGCGCCGCGTTCCACGGTGCCCTCGGTGACGAGACAGCCCGCGACCTTGCCGACCTTCGTGACGTTGAAGATCTCGCGGATTTCCGCGTTGCCGAGGAAGGTCTCGCGCAGTTCCGGCGTCAGCAGGCCCGACATCGCCGCCTTCACGTCATCCACGAGGTCGTAGATGATGTTGTAGTAGCGGATCTCGATGCCGTCGCGTTCGGCCGCCTCGCGCGCCTGCTTGTTGGCGCGCACGTTGAAGCCGACGATGGCCGCGTTCGAGGTGGCGGCGAGCGTCACGTCGGACTCGGTGATCGCACCGACGCCCGAGTGGATGACGCGGGCCTTGACCTCGTCGGTGCCGAGCTTGTCGAGCGCGCCGATGATCGCCTCGACCGAGCCCTGCACGTCGCCCTTGACGAGCAGCACGAACTCCTTGCGCCCGGCTTCCTTGAGCTGGCTCATCATCTCGACGAGCGAGCCGCGGGCACCCGGACGGGCCGCCGCCTTGTCGCGCTTCTGGCGCTGGCGGTATTCGGTGATCTCGCGGGCGCGGGCCTCGTTCTCGACCACGGCGAAGCGGTCGCCCGCCTCCGGGGTGGCCTGGAAGCCCAGCACTTCGACCGGCATGGACGGGCCGGCCGACTTCACCTGGGCGCCATGGTCGTCGATCAGGGCGCGCACGCGGCCCCACTCGGCGCCGGCGATCAGGATGTCGCCCGCATTGAGCGTTCCGCGCTGCACCAGAACCGTGGCGACCGGACCGCGGCCCTTGTCGAGCTTGGCCTCGATGACCATGCCTTCCGCCGGGCGGTCGGGATTGGCCTTGAGCTCCAGCACTTCGGCCTGAAGCAGGATCGCCTCCAGCAGGCCGTCGAGATTGGTGCGCTCCTTGGCCGAGACCAGAACTTCCTGGGTCTCGCCGCCCATGGCTTCCACCACGATCTCGTAGCGCAGCAGGTCGTTGCGCACCCGGTCCGGATTGGCGCCGGGCTTGTCGATCTTGTTGATCGCCACGATGATCGGCACGCCCGCGGCCCGGGCGTGGTTGATGGCCTCGATGGTCTGCGGCATCACGCCGTCGTCCGCCGCCACCACGAGGATGACGATGTCGGTCGACTTCGCACCGCGGGCACGCATGGCGGTGAACGCCTCGTGGCCGGGGGTGTCGATGAACGTGATCTTCTGACCGTTCTTCTCCACCTGATAGGCGCCGATATGCTGGGTGATGCCACCGGCCTCGCCCGCCACCACGTTCGCCTCGCGGATCGCGTCGAGCAGCGAGGTCTTGCCGTGGTCGACGTGGCCCATGATGGTCACGACCGGCGGACGCGGCGCCAGCGCACCGGTATCGTCGGTGCCGGCGAACAGGCCCTCCTCGACATCGGCCTCCGACACGCGCTTCACCGTGTGGCCGAGTTCCTCGGCCACCAGCTGGGCGGTATCGGCATCGATGATGTCGGTGATCTTGTGCATCTGCCCCTGCTTCATCAGGAGCTTGATCACGTCGACGCCACGCTCGGCCATGCGGTTGGCCAGCTCCTGGATGGAGATGGTCTCCGGCAGGATGACCTCGCGGCTGATCTTCTCGCGCACGCCGGTCTGCAGGGCGCGCTTGTGCTTCTCGACGCGACGACGCATCGCCGCCAGCGAGCGGCCGCGGCTTTCGTCGCCCTCGAGGGCCTTGACGATCGTGAGCTTCGACTTGCGGCGGTCGTCCGTCTTCGGCGCGGGCTTCGGAGCCAGAGCGGCGACCGGGCGCTTGTTGCTGCCCGGACCGGGCTTGCGGCCCTTCTTCAGATCGTCGTCGTCGTCATCGACCGCGGTGCGGCGGACGCCGGGGATCTCGGGCGTGGTCGTCGCAGCCGGCGTGGCCGCCGTCGCGCTGCGGCCGGCCGCGGAAGCCGGGGCACCGCCGGCCGGACGGCGCAGGCGTGCCTCTTCCTCCGCCTTACGGCGCAGTTCGTCGTCGATCTTCTTGCGCGCGTCCTCTTCGACGCGGCGCTTCTCGGCCTCCTCGCGCTCGCGGTGAAGGCGGGCGATGTGCTCGCGCTCGAGACGCGCCTCCTCCTCCGCCCGGCGGCGGTCTTCCGCCTCGCGGACGCGGGCGCCGGCAATGGCCTGGGCGCGGGCGGCGATCTCGTCCTGGGTCAGGGTGCGGTGCACGACGCCGCGGTTGCGTCCTGCGGTGTCGGGACGGCCGCTGCCGCTGCCCTGGCGATCGCGATCGTTATGGGACGGACGGCCGTCGCCGGGACGGCCGGAACGCGGGCCGGCGCCGTGGGAGGGTCCGCCGCGCTGCGGCTGGCCGCCCTGCGAGGTGCGGCCGGACGAACCGTGGCCGGCACCCTGCGGC
>JAEZMP010000287.1 GCA_023442215.1 Pseudomonadota bacterium | reverse complement strand
CCTCCTGCGGCGTCGGGTTCTCGCGCTGCAGCGCCTGCTCGGCGCGGGCGCGGAACAGCTTCATCGTCGGCCAGCCGGGCGCCGCGCGGGCGAAGGCGGTGATCATCGACGAGGTCATCACCGAATCGCCGTTTCGCACCAGCAGCCAGTCGACGATCAGCCGGTCGATCGGATCGGACATGGTGTTGCGCAGCGCATAGGCCTCGCGGCCCTTGCCCGAAGAGGCGAGCGCGATCGCCTGCGCCAGCGCGCCGGAAGGCGCCGCCACCTGCACCACCTCGCCGGAACCATAGGCGATGGCCGGCGTTGCTGCGGGCAGGCCCTCGGAAAAGTCCTGCGGTCCGAGCGCGGGGGGCGTGGACGCGCCGGCGATGGTGGGGCTCAGGGCAAACGCCGCGTCGGGCAGCGAAGTCAGCCCGGCGAGCACGACGGCCGTTGCGGCCTTCAGGCGGTTCCGCCCGAAGGCACGTTCGGACTTTGCCCGCCCGGTCTTGACTGGTTGCATATCGGCCTCGCAGATCAGTTCGAACTCTCGCAATGCCCGTTGCCCGCGGTGATCGTAGCGACACCTTTGAGAGAATTCACGGCGCGATTGCACCGGTCGGTTGCCTCAGGGGGCTTCGGGATGGGCGCCAAGCATGGCGTCAACACGGTAAAGGTTTGGTTTCACATGGCGGGAAGGCGGCGGGATGCCGGCGCTTTCCGGCCGAAACGCGCCGCCGCCTCTCACGATTGTTATCGCTATCCGCTGGTCGTCGGCCCTCCGTCGCCCCGTTCGCCGCCCCGTTCGCCGCCGGCGAGGCGGCCCGTCGCGGGCGCATCGGTGTCGCGCATCCGGGCGGCGGAACCCCTGTCGCTTTCAACAGGCACTTGCACCGGCCGCCGGACACGATATCCGTGGTGCCGTGGCCGGCGGGCCGTCGCTTCGCGGAAGCGACCGGCGCCGTCCGCCTCCCGATCCCCGTTGGGCGCGCCCGGTGCGCGACCGTTCCCGACCGTCTCCGACAATGGCTGCCGTCCCGGCAGCGGATGAGTGCGAATGGCCGAACCCACCGCCGATCACGCGACGGAGGCCCTGCCGGCATTTCGCGATGCCAGTGGCGGGGTGAACCCGCTCTTCCTTTCGGCCATCGAGATTCTGCTCGAGGAGGGCGACGCCGGCCGTCTCGCGATGCTCGCCGGCGAACTCCACGAAGCCGATGTCGCCGACCTTCTCGCGGCGCTGACGCCGGACGAGCGCGTCGCCTATGTCCGGCTGATGGGCGAGGGCTTCGACTTCGCGACGCTGACCGAAGTCGACGAATCGATCCGCCTGCAGATCCTTAAGGCCCTGTCTCCCGCGGTCGCGGCGCGCGGCGTCGGCGCGCTCGAATCCGACGATGCCGTCTACATCCTCGAAGACCTCGACGAGGACGAGAAGCAGGCGATCCTGGAGCACCTGCCGATCTCCGCCCGCGTCCGGCTGGTGCGCTCGCTCGACTATCCGGAAGAATCCGCCGGCCGCCGGATGCAGACCGAGTTCGTCGCCGTGCCTGGCTTCTGGACGGTCGGCCAGACCATCGACGAGATCCGCGACGACGAGAACCTTCCCGAGGATTTCTACGAGATCTTCGTGGTGGATCCGATCTTCCATCTCATCGGCACCGTGCCGCTGGACCGCCTGCTGCGTGCCGGCCGCAACGCCCGCATCGCCGACGTGATGCGCGAGAACCAGTACACGGTGCGCGCCACCGAGGATCAGGAAGACGTCGCCCAGCTCTTCAAGCGCTACAATCTGATCTCCGTCGCCGTCGTCGACGACAGCGAGCGGCTCGTCGGCGTGCTCACCATCGACGACATCGTCGACGTCATCGAGCAGGAGGCGGAAGAGGATATCCGCGCGCTGGCCGGCGTCGGCGACGAGGAAATGTCCGACAGCGTGTTCTATGCCGCCCGCAGCCGGTTTCCTTGGCTGTTCGTCAACATGTTCACCGCGTTCCTGTCGGCCTCGGTGATCGCGATCTTCGACGACACCATCGCCCACATGGTTGCGCTCGCGGTCCTCATGCCGATCGTCGCCTCGCTCGGCGGCAACTCCGGCACCCAGGCCATGACCGTCACGGTGCGCGCGCTCGCCACCCGCGAGATCGGCCGCCGCAACGCGCTGAAGGTGCTCGGCCGCGAGATGACGGTCGCCCTCATCAACGGCGCCATCATGGCCTTGATCGTCGGCGCGGTCGCCTCGCTGTGGTTCACCAATCACGAGGTCGGCGTCGTCATCGCCGCCGCGCTCGTCGCCAACGTGCTCACCGCCGGCTTCGTCGGCGTCGTCATTCCGCTCGGGCTCAACTCCGCCGGAATCGACCCGGCGGTGGCCTCTGGCGTGCTGCTCACCGCCATCACCGACATGGTCGGCTTCTCGGCCTTCCTCGGCCTTTCGACATGGTGGTTCGGCCTGGTCTGACGGCGTCCCACATGAGAAGACGGCGTCAGGCTTTTGAAATGAAGCGTGTTTTCAGATCTGAAGCGCGTCCTGGCCGTGTGGCCTCATCCGGCCTGCACGGTATCGCTCAGCCATTCGGGCTGGGCTCTAGCCCGCCGGGCGCCATCCGGTCAGCGACAGCGCCGCCGTCATGTGCAGCGGCACGGGCGCCTCGACCGAGACCCGCCGGCCGTCGAGCGTGAACGCGATGTGGCGGGCGTGGAGGTGCAGCCTCGCCCCGGTGCGCGGCGCCCGCCCATAGATGGCATCGCCGAGGATCGGGAAGCCCATGTGCGCCGAGTGGATGCGCAGCTGGTGCGTCCGGCCCGTGATCGGCTCGAGTTCCAGCCAGGTGAAGCCGCCGCCGCGCCCGAGCACCTTCCATGCCGTCGACGACGGCTGCCCGCCGGCATGGTCGACCACCATCCACCAGCCGCGCTGGGCGTCGCGCTTGCGCAGCGGCGCCTCGATGATGCCGCTCTCGCCTTCGGGACCGCCTTCCACCACGGCCCAGTAGGCCTTCTCGACGCCGCGGCCCGCGAACAGCTTGCCGAGCGCTGCGATCGATTTCGCCGTCCGCCCGAGCACGAGGCAGCCGGAGGTCTCCTTGTCGAGGCGGTGGGCGAGCTGCGGCGCCGCGGGCGCATCGAAGCGTAGTGCCTCGAAACCGTCCTCCAGCACCATCCCGCCCTTCGGCCCCTTGTGCACGGCGATCCCCGCCGGCTTGTCGAGCACGATGGCGGCGGCGTCGCGATAAAGCACGCGCTCGCGCAGGCCCAGCGGATCGGGGACATCGGTCATGTGGTCGCGCCGTTCGGTCATGCCGGCGGTTCTGCCACGACCAGCGGCGGCGCGCCACCCCGGCTTCTCCGCGGCGTCGCCGCGCGACCCCGGCTTCTCCGCGGCGCCAGCGCGCCACGCATCCGCCTTGCCCCGGAGAGACATACCCCCGTCGCCGCCGGCCAAGGTGTCCTGCGCAGTACACCCGGGCGCGGCAGCGGTCCCAAAACCGCGTCGCGCGGTGTCTTCCGATGCTCTAATCTCGCCTCGATTCCAGAACGCCGGACAAGGCGGCAGCACGCGGAGAGGAGCGCCCATGATCGTCGTCAGCGGGGAAACCGTCGTCGATCTGTTTTCCGAGACGGCTGCGGACGGGGCGACCGTGTTTCGCCCGGTGAACGGCGGCTCGCCGTTCAACACCGCGCTCGGGCTTGCACGGCTCGGCGTGCCGACCGGTTTCCTGTGGGCGCTGTCGACCGACCTGTTCGGCGTGCGCTTCGCCACCGCCCTGAAGGAAGCCGATGTCGCGCCGCAGTGGACGCTGTCGACCTCGCGCCCGAGCACGCTGTCCTTCGTCGATCTGAGCGGCCCCAGCCCGGCCTACACCTTCCTCGACGAGGGTACCGCCGGCCGCCTGTTCGATCCCGAGGAGGCGCCGCCGCTGACCGACGACGTCTCGGTCCTGCATGTCGGATCCTATGTTCTGGCGACCGAGCCGAACGGAAGCCGACTTGAGAAGCTGGTCGAGAAGGAAGCCGGCAAGCGGCTGATTTCCATCGATATCAACATCCGTCCCTCGCTGGTGACGGACCCTGTCGCCTATCGCGCGCGGCTGACCCGGCTGATCGCGCTGGCATCCATCGTCAAGGCCAGCGATGAGGATCTGGCGTGGTTCGCTCCCGGCCGTTCCGCGCTCGAGGTCGCGGAGGGCTGGATCGCCGGCGGCGCGGCGCTGGCCGTGGTCACGCTCGGTGCCGAGGGCTCGCTCGCGGTCTGCCGCGAAGCGGTCGCGCAGCGGCCGGTGAAGCCGGTCGAGGTGGTCGATACCGTCGGCGCGGGCGATTCCTTCATGGCGGGTCTGCTGTCCGGTCTCTATCGGCGTGGCTTCCTCGCCCGTGAGCGGCTGGATGACCTGACCCTCTCCGACATCGCCACCATCGCTGACGAGGCCGCCACCATCGCGGCCATCGTCTGCGGCCGGCGCGGCCCGGCGATGCCGTGGCGCTCCGAGGTGCCCGGGCTGTTCTGAGGCGTGACAGACAGCGAGGACGAGTGGAAGACAGGCCCCCGGCGAACCGCGCCGCGGGGCCTTTTCCTTGCGCGGCAGACCTTGCGTAGCAGACCTTGCGTGGCAGTCAGACTCAGCGCCGCTCAGGCGGCCGCGACCGAGCGCAGGAAGCCCTCGATCTCGCGCTCCATCTGGGTCGCGACATGGCGCACCGAACCGGCCGATTCCAGCACCCGGTTGGCAGACGTGCTGGTGTCCGCCACCGTGGCGTCGAGTTCCTCGATGTCGGCCGCGACGGCCCCGGTGCCCTGGGCGGCGCTGTCGATATTGGAGCCGATCTCCCCGGTGGCCGCGCTCTGCTCCTCCACCGCCGAGGCGATGGACGTCATGAAGCCGTTGACGTCCTCCATGGTGCGGGAGATGGCGCGGATGGCGTCCACGGCGGTCCCGGTCTCCGTCTGGATCGAGGCGATCTGCGTGATGATCTCGTCCGTCGCCCGCGAGGTCTGCACGGCGAGCGCCTTGACCTCCGAGGCCACCACGGCGAAGCCCTTGCCGGCTTCTCCCGCGCGGGCCGCCTCGATGGTGGCGTTGAGCGCGAGCAGGTTGGTCTGGCTCGCGATGGCCTCGATCAGGCGCACCACGTCGCCGATGCGGCTGGCGGCGGTCGCGAGCCCGGTGATGGTGTCGTTGGTGGCGCGGGCATCGGTGGCGGCGCGCGACACCATCGCGTTGGTCGCGCTGATCTGGCGCGAGATCTCCGTGATCGAACTCGTCAGCTCCTCCGACGCCGAAGCGACCGACTGCACGTTGCCGGAGGCCTGCGTGGACGCCGCGCGCACCGAGCGGGTGCGTTGCTGGCTTTCCGCCGCCGCGGCGGCAAGGCGGTCGGAGACGGTTTCGAGATCGCCCGTCGCGCGCCCGGCGGCCTCGATCAGGCCGGCGGTCGATTCCCGGAACGAGGCGATCAGGTCGTCGACCACCTTCTGGCGGGCGAGGCGTGCGGCGGTGACCTCGGCGGCCTCCGCTTCCAGCGCCTGCCGCTGGATGGCGTTCTCGCGGAACACGTTGACCGCGCGCGCCATGGCGCCGAGCTCGTCCTTATGGTCGATGCCCTGCACCGTAATGGCGGTATCGCCCGCGGCGAGCTGGCGCATCTTGTCGGTGATGTCGACGATCGGCCGCGACAGCTGCCGCGCGCCGATCCAGACCGCCGCCAGCACCACGATGAGCACGGCGATGGCGACGGCCGCCATCAGGTTGCGGATTTCGAACAGGGTGCCGAGCACCGTGCGCTCGGGCACCGTGAGGATCAGCGCCCAGCGCTCCTTCGCGCCCTGAATCTCGACGGGAATAGCGAACCTGTAGACGGCTTCGCCGGTTGGGTCCGCCGCCTGCAGCGTCCGCGACTGGCCGGCTTGCACCGCCTGCACCAGCGCCTTCATGTCCGGGTCGTCCACCGGCTTGCCGAGCAGCTTCGGATCGCCGTTGGCGATCCAGAGGCCGTCGGTGCCGACGAGTTCGGCGCGCCCGGTCCCGAACGGCTTCAGGGTGCCGACGAAGGCGGTCAGTTCGGTCAGGCCGAGATCGCCCGTCAGGATACCGATCGGCTTCTCTCCCCGGCGCACCACCATGCTGATGGTGCTCATCAGCACGTCCTTGCCGTTCACCGGATAGACGTAGGGCGGGGTGACAAGCGAGCGGTTCTCGCGCACCGGCTTGTCGTACCAGGACTCCGTTCCCGCCTCGGGCGTCATCACCAGTTGCTCGACCCCCACCGATCCGTCCGGCTTGTGGAAGAAGTAGGGAACGAAGCGTCCGGTCTTGTCCGAATAGGCGTGGCCGACGAAATCCCCGTCGCGGCCCTCGATGGCGTTCGGCTCGAAGGCGAGCGTCATACCGACCAGTTCCGGGTTCGCCTCGACCATGGCGGTGACCATTGCGCCGAGTTCGTCGCGGTCCGCCTTGCCGTCGGCGACGACCCCCTCGACCGCCCTCGCGCCCGTCATCACGGCGAGCGCGGCCGTGTCGAGAGTCCGGGAGACGGTCAGGGCGTAGTTGCGCGCGATGTCCTCGCCGAGGGCCAGCGCGTCCTTCCGCACGGCATTCGTCACGGCCCACAGGCCGATCACGCAGACGACCGCCAGCGACACCCCGAACAGGGCTCCGGCGAACACGACGAGCTTGGTGCGGATGGACCAATCCACGATGCGCATGACGACCCTCGACTGAAAAGGGCCGACCGGAGGCGAGAATGCGGCGGCCGCGGGGCAGGGACGGCGGAGTGTCCCGTGCCTGCGTGAAGGCCGTGTGAAGGTCGCATGATGCGCGCGTCGAGAGGCGCGCCAGGGTGCGCAATGCGCGCCGAAATGGGACTCACCGGCGCGCAACAGGCGCGCATCAGCGCGCACTTTGTGCGCAGGGACGAGCGCGCATCAACGCGCGCCCGGCGAGCAGGATGGACGGGGTTTCGCGAGCGTAGGACCGCTCAGCCGCGGTCGCGCAGCAGCCGGGCCTTCTCGCGGTTCCAGCTGCGTTCCTTCTCGGTCTCGCGCTTGTCGTGGAGCTTCTTGCCGCGCCCGAGGGCGAGTTCGACCTTCGCCCGGCCCTTTTCGTTGAAGTAGAGCTTCAGCGGGACCAGCGTCATACCCTCGCGCTGCACGGCGGCGGCGAGCTTGTAGATCTCGCGGCGATGCAGCAGCAGCCGGCGCGGGCGGCGCGTTTCGTGGTTGAAGCGGTTCGCCTGCAGGTATTCGGGGATATAGGCGTTGTAGAGATAGAGATCGCCGGCATATTCCGCCGCATAGGAATCGGCGATGTTGCTCTTGCCGGCGCGCAACGACTTTACC
>JAEZMP010000273.1 GCA_023442215.1 Pseudomonadota bacterium | reverse complement strand
CCTCGGCCTGCTTCGCCGCACCCTTCCGGCCGTCCCACGGTCGTGGAAGGGCGGACGCCCGGGTGCCCACGCGCTCCGGCACCTCGCCCACCGCGCGTCACGCCTCTATCCCAAATCACTACCATGGTAGTATGTCAATCGGATCGGCGAGACGGCGGTGCGCTCCGGGATCACAAGGGCCGGGGCGAGTTCGGTCCGCGTGCGGATCGGCTCCGCGTTCGATTTCAAAATCGACAAGTGCTCGTTCGCCAACTACCATGGCAGCTGATTGCCGAGAGGATCGCGATGGCAGGCCCGTCCAGTCCGACCGTGGCTCTTTCGCCGCACGAGATCGCACCCGGGCGCCCGATGGCGCAGCAGGTTCACGATGCCATCCGCCGCGCGATCCTCACCCTCGCGCTGAAGCCGGGCGAGGCCCTCAGCGAGAAGGAACTGGCGCTGCGCCTCGGCGTCAGCCGCACGCCGGTGCGCGAAGCGCTCATCAAGCTGTCGGACGAGGGGCTGGTCGACGTTTTCCCCCAGCGCGGCACGCTGGTCGCGCCGATCCGCATCGCGGAGGTGATGGAGGCGCAGTTCGTGCGCGAGGCGCTGGAGACGGCGGTCGTGCGCCGCGCCGCCGAGCAGGCCGACGGTCACCTCACGCCGATGCTCGCCGGGAACATCGAGGCCCAGGCCGTCGCCGCTAGAACCGGCGAGCGCGACGCCTTCTTGCGCCTCGACGAGGCGTTCCACCGCAGCCTTTCGGAGGCCGTCGCGCTGCCGCGGGCCTGGAAGACCATCCAGAACGTCAAGGGCCAGCTCGACCGGGTGCGCTTCCTCAGCCTGCCGGAGGCAGGCCAGCTCGCGACCCTCACCGGCGAACATGCGGACATCGCCGAAGCGATCCGCCTGCGCGATCCCGACCTTGCCGCCGAGCGCATGAAGCACCATCTTCAGGCTGTGTTCGGCACCGTCCGCAAGCTGATGCGCGAGCAGCCCGCCCTCTTCAACTGACGGCTCCCCGGTGCCCTCCCGCACGGGCACCGCCAGGGTTGCCGGAAGGCGGGCGGCGTTCGACTTTCGGGCTCTTGCCGGAAATGCGCGGCCGCCGCCTCCCCGGCGGCCGTCCGCACCCTGACTTCCTCCGGTGTCCCGCCCGCGTCGGGCACCGGTTCAACACGTTCAGGTTCATGACATGTCCCTCGACCAGATCACAGGCGATCTCCTGATCGGCGGCGAAGCCGTTCCCGATGCCCCGCGCGCGATGCGGGCGATCGACCCCAACAGCGGCGCGGTGCTGGAGCCGGCCTTCGCCACCGCGACGCCGCGGGACGTGCGGCGCGCCTGCGCGCTGGCGGCCGAGGCATTCCCGTCCTATCGCGGCGCCGGCCTCGAAGCGCGCGCGCGGTTTCTGGAAACCATCGCCGACAACATCGTCGCCCTCGGCGATGCGCTGATCGCGCGCGCCTCCGCGGAAACCGGCCTGCCCGCCGGCCGGCTGCAGGGCGAGCGCGCCCGCACGGTCGGCCAGCTCCGGCTGTTCGCCGCCGTCGTCCGGGCCGGCGAATGGCTCGACCTGCGGGTCGACCCCGCCATGCCGGATCGCCAGCCGCTGCCGCGGCCGGATCTGCGCCTGCGGCAGATCCCGGTCGGTCCCGTCGCGGTGTTCGGCGCGAGCAACTTTCCGCTCGCGTTCTCCGTCGCCGGCGGTGACACCGCCTCGGCGCTCGCGGCCGGCTGTCCGGTGGTGGTGAAGGGCCATCCGGCCCACCCCGGCACCGGGGAACTCGTCGGTCGGGCCATCGATGCCGCCCGCGAGGCGTGCGGCCTGCATCCGGGCGTGTTCTCGCTGCTGCTCGGCGGCATCGAGACCGGCACGGCCCTGGTCACGGATCCGGCCATCAAGGCGGTCGGCTTCACCGGCTCGCGCGGCGGCGGCCTCGCCCTCGTCGCGGCGGCGGCCGCCCGTCCGGAGCCGATCCCGGTCTATGCCGAGATGAGCAGCGTCAACCCGGTGTTCCTGCTGCCCAGCGCGCTCGCCGCGCGGGCGGAGGCGCTGGCGCACGGCTTCGTCGATTCCCTCACGCTCGGTGCCGGACAGTTCTGCACCAATCCCGGCATCGTGCTGGCGATCGACGGTCCGGATCTCGAGCGCTTCATGGATGCGGCGGCGGAGCGGCTTGCGGGTGTAAAGCCCGCACCGATGCTGACCCCCGGCATCCATTCGGCCTTCGAGGCGGGCGTGAAGGCGTTCGCGGAGAACGCGGCCGTCGAAACCGTTTCGCGGGGCGCGCCTGCCGACGGCGCCAATCGCGGTCCCGGCGCCCTGTTCGCGACCGATGCGGAGAGCTTCGCGGCCGATCCCCGGCTCGCCCACGAAGTGTTCGGCGCGTCGTCCCTGATCGTGCGCTGCGTCGGTGCGGAAGGCTTCATCGCGGCCGCCGAAAAGCTGGAGGGCCAGCTCACGGCGACGCTGCACCTCGATCCGGCGGACTATCCGCTGGCGCGCGATCTGGTGCCGGTGCTCGAAGGCACGGTCGGGCGCATTCTCGCCAACGGCTGGCCGACCGGCGTCGAAGTCAGCCATGCGATGGTCCACGGCGGCCCGTTCCCGGCCACGTCCGACAGCCGCACGACCTCGGTCGGCACCCTCGCGATCCGCCGCTTCCTGCGGCCGGTGAGCTATCAGGACCTGCCGGAGGCGCTGCTGCCGCCCGAGCTTCAGGCGGATGGCCTCGCCGGGCTGCCGCACCTTCTCGACGGCACCCGGGGGCTGCCGGGCTGAGCCGGCGCGGCGCGACGGCGCCGGGGCCGCTCCGCGGGCGCGTCCGTCAATGGCGGGCCTGCTCGCGGCCCTTCCCGGCGCTTTCGCGCCCTTCGAGGCCGGCGGCGAGGCTTTCCGCAACGGTCTCGGCGTGGCGGGCGACTTCCGGCACGCCCATCAATTCACCGAACGTGCCACGCGCGAGCGGCCCGACCACGAGAAGATCGTCGATACGGCGGCCGTCCACCGCCACCACCCGGCTTTCGCGGTCGACGTGGATGCCGAGCCCGACCGGATCGGGGCCGGCGAGCCCCGCCTCCGCCAGCGAGGCGAGCGCCGGATTCGTCCTGAAGATGCCGCCATGGCCGGGACCGGTGGTGACGACCACGGCATCGTAGCAGGCGCGGACCACGGCGTCCGTGCCGCGCGGCCGGATGGCGATCTCGAAGCCGTCCGCCGTTCGGCCGGCCGCACGCAGCGACGCCGCGACGACACGAAGCGTCCCCTCCCGGCGGCGGCGCTCGAGGATCGCCTCTGTCTGCGGGGCGATGCGGAAGCGATGGACATCCCAGTAGGGGCGCAGGTGCCGCACCAGTCTGCGGCGCTCGTCGGCCGGCAGGGCCGACCAGACCGCCGTGCCCTGGTCGCGCACCGCATCCAGCACATGCTGCCAGGGCCGGCCGGCCACATCTCCGTCCCGCAGCGCCGCCCGGACAGCCCGCAGCAAGCCGACGGCGGAGGTGGCCGGCGCCGACGAGAAGTCCCCCAGCCTGCCGCCGGTTCCGGCACCGTGGCCGCGCGACGTCAGCCCCCGGCGCGAAAGCGCCGTGATCGGTCCGCGATGCCCATGGCTATCGAGCGTGGCGACGACGTCGGCCATCGTCAGGCCGGTGCCCACGATCAGCACCCGCGCATCCGCCCGGATCGTCTCGAGCGCTCCGGCCTGCCACGCATCGGCGACGAAGCCGTCCGCCCCGGCGAGCCCGGCCAGCACGGACGGCGCCACCGGCGGCGGATGCGACAGCGCGAGCACCACGACATCCGCGTGCCGCACCGAATCGTCGTCGAGGACGACGGCATAGCCGGCCTCTTCCGCGCGGACGGAGAGCGCGCGGGCGCGCACATGCGCCAGGCGGCCGGTCGCCCGCGCGACCCGGGCGAATTCATCGGCGACATAACGGCCGAACAGGATGCGCGGCGGGAAGCAACGCCCGTCGCACGTCGTCGCATCGTCGAGCGCGCCCGCGGCGCCGGAACGCTCCAGCCAGCGATGGAAGTGCGTCTCGTCGCCCGGATAGAGCGACATGCGGGACGACGGCACGTTGATGCGGTGGACAAGGTCGGCGGTGGAATAGGCAAGACCGCCGCCCGCCATCGCGCGCGGCTCGATGACCTCGATATCGGCGCACGGCGTCGCCAGCGCGAGGTGAACGGCGAACGCCGCGCCGGAAAAGCCGCCGCCGATCACCACGATCCTCGGCCGGCCGCCGTTGCCGGCGCCTGCGATCCGGTTCTCGAATGTCGCGGACATGATCTCGCGCTCCCGCACCATCTCGCGCTCCCGCAGCACCGGCTTCATCGCGCACCCTCCGAACGCCGCGCGAGCCGACAGGAGAATATCGTGCCGGAATGAGGCCGGGACGGGACGACATATTCCGGCAAGCCGGCCGTGCCGAGCGAATCCATGCCCTGATCGGGACCGCACCATCTCGTATGATCAAGCAGCATCGATGGAACTTTCCCCAATATGAAGGTCGATGTCCCTGTCGGGGACGGGCTCGTTCTCCGCTTCCCCCGTCGCCTCGCGGCGGCCGGGCGCGGCGGCGTTGTCGCGCACCCGATTAATATACAAAATATATATACAAAAGGAACAAAGGATTTCATACCGCTGCCAGCGGGACTATCGTCGGCACCGCCGACCCCCTTGGCAGAGCACCGAAATCCTCCCGGACGGTTCGTCCGTTCATGTCAAACCGTCGTGGAAAAGCCCATGTCCTTCGCCTCCCACATGTCCTTTGCGTCCCAGGTCCGGATCGAAGCCGAAGCCAACCCCACGCTCAAGCAGGCGATGCGTCACCTCGTCGGCGGCGTTTCCGTGGTCACCGCCGGCACCGGCGACGACCGCACCGGCGCGACCGTCACCTCCGCCCACTCGCTCTCCGTCGAGCCCGAGGCGATGGTGGTGAGCATCAACAAGTCGTCGTCGACCTGGCCGGTGATCGAGCGGAACCGCCATTTCTGCGTCAACGTCCTCGCCGCCGACCAGCAGGCGGTCGCCGAACGGTTCGCGGGCTATGGCGGGCTGAAGGGGGCGGAGCGCTATCGCGACGCCGACTGGTCGGTGCTGGTCACCGGCGCGCTTGCGCTGTCGGGCGCGCTCGCCGCCATCGACTGCGAACTCGACCACGTCGTCGAGCGCCACAGCCATGCCCTCGTCATCGGCACGGTGCGCGCGCTCGTGCTCGGCCAGGGCCAGCCGCTGGTCTATCACAACGGCCGTTTCGGCGCTTATGCCTGAAGACGGCGCTCGCGCCGCGCCTGGACCATATCCCGTTCGGATCGAACCGAGCCGAACGGCGGGGCACTCCCAAGCCTTTGAATCTTAAGCGATGCGTGCCCCGTCAAACGGCCGGCTACCGGCGGCGGCGCGGCATCGCGACCACGACGGCCACGCTCGCCAGCACCACCACGAGGCCGACGATCGATAGCGGCGTGATGGTCTCCCCCAGCACGATCACGCCGAGCACCATGCCGACCACCGGGTTTATGTAGGCGAACGTCGAGGCGACGACGGGGCTGAAGACTCGCACCACCTTGATATAGGACAGGAGCGAGACGACGGACGCGAACACCACCAGCAGCACGAACGCCACCACCTGAAGCTCGCTCGGCGGCTGCGGCAGCACAGGGGCGTTCTCGTGGATCGCGAACAGCGACACCACCGCCGCCGCCGTGCCCACCTGCATCGTCGCCGCCCAGCCCGGATCGAGCCGGCCGGCGAGCGGGCGCTGCAGGATGGTGCCGAGCGACCACGTCACCCCGGCTGTGACGAGCAGCAGGATGGTCAGCCCCTCGTAGCCCTGCTCGACGATCGCGCCGTGGGCGAACAG
>JAEZMP010000246.1 GCA_023442215.1 Pseudomonadota bacterium | reverse complement strand
GCCTGCTGCGCGAGATCTCGATGCTGTTGTGCTACGAGGCGACGCGGGATCTGGAACTCACCGCCACCACCATCGAGACGCCGCTGACGACGATGCAGGCGCCGGTGCTGGCCGGCAAGAAGCTGGTATTCGCTTCCATCCTGCGCGCCGGCAACGGCCTGCTCGAGGGCATGCTGGACCTCGTGCCCTCCGCGCGCGTCGCCCATGTCGGCCTTTATCGCGACCCGAAGACGCTGACGGCGGTGGAATATTACTTCAAGGCGCCGGAAGACATGCACGAGCGCCGGGTGATCGTGCTCGACCCGATGCTGGCGACCGCGAATTCCGCGGTGGCGGCGGTCGACCGGCTGAAGGAACGCGGCGCCTCCGATCTGCGTTTCGTCTGCCTTCTGGCGGCGCCGGAAGGCATCGAGCGGCTTCGCAGCAATCATCCCGACGTGCCGATCGTGACCGCGGCGGTCGACGAGGGGCTGAACTCCCACGGCTACATCGTGCCCGGGCTCGGTGATGCCGGCGACCGGATGTTCGGCACCAAGTGACGCGATGCCGGCAGCGGCGAAGAAGAAGAATTTGACGGCGGGGCGCCGCGCGGCGCCCCGAACCTCTTGTGTCTCAATCCATCATAAGGCGCGGTGAAACCATGTTCCCGATCCCGAAGCCGGTTCTCCTCCCCAACACCTACGCCTATGAATCCGAGCCGATGGTGAAGCCCACGGGCTTCCGCGAGTACGATGCGCGCTGGCTGTTCGGCAAGGAAATCAATCTGATGGGCGTGCAGGCCCTCGGCATGGGCCTCGGCACGCTGCTTAAGGAATATGGCGTGCGGCCGGAGATCGTCACCGGCCACGATTTCCGCTCCTATTCCGCCTCGATCAAGATGGCGCTCGCCTCCGGCCTGATGGCGGCCGGCATCAAGGTGCACGATATCGGCCTGGCGGTGACGCCGATGGCCTATTTCGCCCAGTTCGCGCTCGACGTGGCGGCGGTGGCCATGGTGACCGCCTCCCACAACGAGAACGGCTGGACCGGCGTGAAGATGGGCTGCGACCGCCCGCTCACCTTCGGCCCCGGCGAGATGTCGCGCCTGAAGGAAATCGTGCTTACGGCCGCGTTCGACCTGTCGGGCGGCGGCTCCTACGAGTTCCACGAGAACTTCCCCGCGGTCTATATCAAGGACCTGACGGACCGGCCGAAACTCACCCGCAAGATCAAGGCCGTGGTCGCCTGCGGCAACGGCACCGCGGGCGCGTTCGCACCCCAGGTGATCGAGGCGCTCGGCGTCGAGGTGGTGCGGCTCGATACCGAGCTCGACTACACCTTCCCCCGCTACAATCCGAACCCGGAAGACATGGAGATGCTCCATGCCATCCGCGACGAGGTGCTGCGCACCGGCGCGGATGTCGGCTTCGGCTTCGACGGCGACGGCGACCGCTGCGGCGTGATCGACAACACGGGCGACGAGATCTTCGCCGACAAGGTGGGCGTGATGCTCGCCCGCGACATCTCCGCGCTGCACCCGGGCGCGACGTTCGTGGTGGACGTCAAGTCCACCGGCCTGTTCGCCACCGACCCGGTTCTGATCGCCAACAAGGTGAAGGCGGACTACTGGAAGACCGGCCATTCCTACATGAAACGCCGCGTCAACGAGACCGGCGCCATCGCCGGCTTCGAGAAGTCCGGCCACTATTTCTTCAACAAGCCGATCGGCCGCGGCTATGACGACGGCCTGATCTCCGCCATCGCCATCCTCGACATGCTGGACCGCAATGCGTCGAAGACCATGGCGAATCTGAAGGACGACCTGCCGAAGACCTGGGGTTCGCCCACCATGTCGCCGCACTGCGCCGACGAGGAAAAGTACGGCGTGATCGAGAAGGTCGTGAAGCGGTTCGAGGAGATGAAGGCGTCGGGCGAGAAGGTCGGCGGCCACACCATCACCGATCTGGTCACCGTCAACGGCGTGCGCGTCGTCTCCGACGACGGCACTTGGGGTCTCGTGCGCGCCTCGTCCAACAAGCCGGAACTCGTCGTCGTGGTGGAAAGCCCGGTTTCCGAGGTCCGCCTCCACGAGATGTTCAAGGCGGTCGACGGTGTGCTGCGCGAGAACCCGGGCATCGGCGCCTACAACCAGACCATCTGACCGCGCGGGCCCGGCCGGTTTCCCGCCCGGGCCTTTCGCCATCAGGCGCTCCGACCCAGCAGACGCAAGAAAGCCGGCGTATCGGCAATGATACGCCGGCTTTTTCTATTGTCCGGCTGTCCACAGCCGGAGCGGGCCGTTCCGGCGCAAACCCGCGAGATCAGCCTTCGCCGGTCTGGCCGACAGGCAGCCCGAGGCGGGCGAGATCGGCGGCGAGCGCTTCGGGGCTGGTGAAGCGGATGCCGATGAAGCCGCACGCCTGCGCGGCCTCGACATTGTCGGGGAGGTCGTCGATGAACACGCTCTCGCCCGGCCGGATGGCGTAGCGGTCGGCGAGCAGGCGGAAGATCGCCGGATCGGGCTTCATCATCTTCTCGTAGCCGGACACGACGACGCCGCGGAAATGGCGGAAGAAGCCGAAGCGCTCGCGGGTCTCGTCGTAGACCTCGGTCGGGAAGTTGGTGAGCCCGTAGAGCGGGATTCCACCGGCGGCGAGGCGTTCCAGGATCGCCACCGTGCCGTCGATCGCATGGGGAATGGTGTCGGAGAACCCGGTGCGGTAGCGGCGGATCAGCGCCTCATGGTGGGGAAACAGCGCGATGCGCTCCCCGAGCGCCTCTTCCCAGTTGCGGCCGCCGTCGAGCTGGCGGTGCCAGTCGAGCGGCACCACGGTTTCGAGAAAGCGGGCGATCTCGTCCTCATCGGCCAGATGCGAGCGATAGGCGGCGGACCGGTCCCAGTGCAGCAGCACGTTGCCGAGGTCGAACACCACCGTCGTCGGGCGAACGGCCCGGACTTCCCCATCGCGCGACATCGAAACCGTCTCCACATCGTCATGCCGGCATTGTCACGCGGACCGGTCCCGGCGACGTCGCCGCGTGGGCTTCCCAGCACCGCGCCCCCGCCCGCCGGCCCCGGTGCAGCAGGCCGGCCGACCGTTCACGGGACTGTGCGCGGGGAGGGGAGGCGCGGTCAAGAGTGCGCGAGCCACGCGGTCGGGTTCAGCGGATTGGCGGCAGACGCACGGCCCGCTCACGGCTTGTTCAACCCGCCGTGTGCCCGTCGCCCTCGAAAAAGTGGCCGCAATCCCTATATCTGGCGGGCAGGCAGGCACGGAAGCTCCGCGCCTCGCTCCTTGAAATCAATGGATTACAGGAACCACAGATGTCGTTTCTCGCGCGCAGCAGCCGGATACTCGCCGTGCTCATGGTGGGGCTGACATTCGCCGCGGCGACCCTCGACACCGCCGACGCCCGGCGCGGCGGCAGCTTCGGCAGCCGCGGCACCAAGACGTTCTCGGCCCCGCCGTCCACAACGACCGCCCCGGGAGCGGCGGCCCCGATCCAGCGCACCATGACGCCCCAGAGCCAGGCGACCCAGCCGGGCATGGCCGCGGGCGCGGCCGCGCAGCAGTCGCGCCGGCCGGGCCTGTTCGGCGGCGGGTTCTTCGGCTCGATGCTCGGCGGCCTCGCGCTCGGCGGCCTGATCGGCATGATGATGGGCAACGGCTTCGGCGGTCTCGCCGGCATGTTCGGCTTCATCGTCCAGGCGCTGCTGATCGGCCTCGCCATCATGTTCGTGATGCGCCTCCTTCGCCGCGGTCAGTCGGCCCCGGCCACGGCCGGCGGTCCCCGCAATGACGGCCGTGCCGCGTTCGACGGCCCCGCCGGCGGCAACGGCGCGCCGGGTGGCAATGCCGGCCTCGGCGGTCTGTTCGGCGGTGGCGCGGGTGCGGGCGGAACGGGTGGCCCGGGCAATGGCGGCTTCGGGGCCGGCGGCTTCGGTGGCGGTCCGGCCGCGACGCCGATCAAGCTCGGCGGCGACGATTTCGACCGGTTCGAGCAGATGCTGGCCGAAGTGCAGGCAGCCTATGGCCGCGAGGACTTCGAGGCTCTGCGCCGGCTTTCGACGCCGGAAATCCTGTCCTATCTCAGCCAGGAACTGGCGGAGAATTCGACCCGCGGCCTGCGCAACGAGGTCTCCGACGTCAAGCTCCTCCAGGGCGACCTCGCGGAAGCCTGGCGGGAAGGCGATCAGGAGTTCGCGACGGTGGCGATGCGCTACCAGAGCATCGACGTCATGCGCTCCCGTGCCGATGGCCAGATCGTCGAGGGCGATCCCGCCCGGCCGACCGAGACCACGGAAGTCTGGACCTTCGTCCGGCGCCGTGGCGGCGACTGGCAACTCTCGGCCATCCAGGAGGTCTGATCCGCCGGATCCGGCGACGCGTCACAAACCCGTTCGATGCGGCCGGTCCCTTCGGGGCCGGCCGTTTCGTTTGCCGGTCAGCGCCCCGGCCCGGGTTTGACGCGGCCGGCCGGCCGCGATATCGAACCGGCGCGCCGCCTTGCCGCCCGCGCCGGTTCGCGGGTGGATACAAGGGGCGGCTCCGCTCGGTTCCCGTTTCACCAGGACGACAGATGA
>JAEZMP010000161.1 GCA_023442215.1 Pseudomonadota bacterium | reverse complement strand
TTGCATGCCCGCGACGCCGAGGCCGTGCAGCGCATGACGGACCGCCTGGCGCAGGATGCGGCGAGCGCGCTCGCCGGCCTCACCGACGAGGTGCGTGCCGCGATCGAGGGGGCGGCGGACCTTGAGGATGCCGGCCGGCGCCTCGTCGCGCTCGACTTGCCGCCGGACGAGCTGGCGACGGCAATGGCGCGCGCCATGGCGCTCGCCGATCTCGTCGGCCGCGCGTCGGTGCTCGACGAGCTGGCGGGTGGCGGGTGAGCACGGTCAGCCAAGCGCTGGGACTGCCGCCGGAGGAGGCCATCGCCTACCTCCGGGCCAAGACGGCGGTGACGAGCGAGACCTATCTCGACATCTGGCAACGGGCGAACGTCAAGGCGTTCACCGTGGCGGGGGCGTCCACAAGGGCGCTTGCGCAGGATTTTCTCGACGAGATCGTCAAGGCGGCCGAGACCGGATCGACGCAGCGGGATTTCGCGGCGTCGTTTGACGAGTTGGTCGCCAAGCATGGCTGGTCGCACAGCGGCAGCCGGGATTTCAGGTCGCGGATCATCTACGAGACCAATCTGTCGGTCGCTTACTCGGCCGGCCGGTACAGCCAGATGGTCGAGCCGGAGACGCTCGCGCAGTTTCCCTATTGGGAATATGTGCATTCGGGCAGCCCGCATCCCCGGCTCGACCACAAGAGCTTGAACGGCCTGGTGCTGCGCTGTGACGATCCATGGTGGTCGACGCACTACACGCCCAACGGCTGGGGCTGTGGATGCTGGGTGCGGCCTGTCTCGGCGCGCGATCTCGTCCGCTACGGCAAGAGCGGGCCGGATAAGGCGCCGCCTGTCGAGTATCGGACGTGGACCAATCGCAAGACCGGCAAGGTCGAGCAGGTGCCGAAAGGCATCGATCCGGGGTGGGATTACAACCCCGGCGCGGAATATCTCGGGCTCACGGGCGGCGTCACCATGCCGGCCGGCGCGACGCTGGCGCCGCGCTCGCGCACGCTCGGCGAGGCGCTGGAGCGCGCGCGGCGGGTGACGGATGCGGCGCCGGCCGGGGGCTCGGCGATCGGGGCGGCGGGTGGAAATGTCGGCGCAGGGGCTCCAGCGGCGCCGGCGACGGTGCGTCGGTTCGCCGGCGATGTGCTATCCGGCGCGATCAAGGACCGCGAGCGCTCCGTGGTCGTTGCGCGCCTGGACGATGCTGTTGCCGAGGCGCTGGAGACGGCGGCGCGGGATGTCGAGCTATCGGCATTCCGGATCATGAAGGTCGCCGGGCGCGCCGAAGAGATGGACGGGCTTGCCTCGACCGCGCACCCGGAAGTCACAGCCGATGTCTGGGCTGACCTGGGCCTGCTGATCGAGGGTGGCGACGTTTATGTGAAGCCCGGTGACGCCTATCGACAGGTGTTGATCCATGGTCAGGCGGGCAATCGGACAATGATGGCTGTCGTCCGCGTGGTCCGGGCTTCGGACGGAAAGGATCGCCTGATCGTGCCGACCTACTCAGAAAGCGGCAGGCGCCGCTTCCGTCGCCTCACAAAGGGCATGCGGCTCATTCGGTCGCAAAACTGATGAGGTTTGCGGTGCCTGGAAGGTCGTCACTACCTTCGCGGGGAAACCCGGCATTACGCGCTGACCAAGGGTCGGCTTTGGCTCAAGCACCGCAACCGCAATATAGGCCGGATCGGAGGATAAATCCATGGCGGGCGTGAGCCTGGAATATCGGATCGACGATGCGGAGCTGCGGGCCGCGTGGCGCCAGCTCGAAATCCTGATGGGCGACACCACGCCAGTGATGCGCACCATCGGCAAGGGTCTCGTGAAGGATACGCACGGGCACTTTGAGACGGAAAGCGATCCGTGGGGCAATGCCTGGGCGCCGCTCAATCCGGCCTACGCCGAGACCAAGCGCGGCGCAGGAATCTTGCGCGAGAGTGCGATGCGGGGGGGTCTCATGGGGTCCATCACGTACCGCGCTGGCCGGGACAGCGTCGAGACCGGGTCGAACAAGCCCTATGCCGGGGTGCACCAGGGCGGCGCCACGATCGAGCCCAAGAACGGGAAATATCTGCGCTTCCCGCTCGGCGACGGGTACGCGCAGGTGGAGAGTGTCACCATCCCCGCGCGGCAATATCTCGGCATAGGGCCGCATGAGGAGCGGACCATCCTGGAGAGCGTGATTGACGCGCTTGATCGAGCGGTGGCGCGTGCGTCGGGGATCTAGCTCGGGCCTCGACCGGCATCGCTCGGTCATGATAGCACTTAGATGGGCGACTAAGAGGCAATAAGAGGCCGCCGGCGGCGATCCGTGCCTCTCGCCCGCCGTTGCCGCTTCCCGCGCGCGCGGGGCTTCCCGCGGCTCCCTGATCGCCGCCCTCCTTTCGACTTCGATCCGGCATTGACCCTGCATTTGCAGGGGTGAACGGGCGCGCTGCGATCAGTCATGGTCGGCGCATGCTGATCACCCTTTTTTCCTCCCTGACTGCCGCTGCCGGCGAGGTGCCCAAATGGGTGCACCTCGTTCCGGCGGGCACTTTTCGCGGATTGGACGGCCGCGGACCCTACCGGCTGGAGGATGCCGGGGCGGTGATCGACGCCAGCATGGCGACGGGAAAGCTGGCGCTCGACGAAAACCATTCTACCGATCTCAAGGCACCGAAGGGCGAACCCAGCCCGGCGCGCGGATGGATCGTCGAGATGGAAGCGCGCGCGGACGGCATCTGGGGGCACGTCGAGTGGACCCGGGTCGGCACTGCCCTGATGGAGGATCGCGCCTACAAGGGCATCTCGCCCGTGATCAGCGCGCGCGCGGCGGATGGCGTCGTCGTCGGCGTCCTGCGCGCGAGTCTGACCAACACACCCAATCTCACGCTCACCTCATTGCACCATCGGGAGCCCATCATGGACCTAGCAGCCCTGCGCGCCGCGCTCGGCCTTGACGCAAATGCGTCTGAGGCGGACGTGCTGGCCGCCGTGACCGCCGCCAAGACGGCGGTGACCACGCACTCTGTCGAGCTGGCCAAACTCGCCAAAGCGGCCGGCGCCGCGGAAGGCGCCTCGGCCGACGCCATCGCGACGCATCTCCAGGCGCGTGGCGCGGGCGATGTCGATGCACTTCGCGGCACGGTGGTCGAGTTGCAGTCGCAGCTCGCGATCCTGAAGCAGTCCGGCGCCCGCGAAGCGGCGGTGCGCGCGGTGGACGAGGGCATCAACGCCGGCAAGGTCGGTCTGGTGCCGCTTCGGGATCACTACATCAGCCGCCACATGGTGGACCCTGACGGGGTCGCCAAGGAAATCGCGGCGATGCCGTCGATCAAAGGCGGGGGATCGGTGGCGTCGCCGGCCGGCGCCCGCGATGCGACGGGGCTGACGCCGGATGAGAAGTTCGTCTGCGAGCAGATGGGCATCGATCCGGCGAAGTACACGGAGAGCCGCAAGGCTCTCGGCGCGACGACGGAGGTGCTGTGATGGCCGCGCTGACCGGACCGCGCAACACGTTGGAGAGCCATCGCCGCCGCACGAGCGTGCCGCTCGCTGCCGCGACCACCGTCTATCAGGGCGGGATTGCCGTCCGAAACGCCGCCGGTTACGGCGCGCCGGGCTCCACCGCCACGACGCTTCGCGCGGTCGGCATCTGGCGCCAGACCGTCGCCAATCCGGGCGCAGCCGGCGCCGCGAGTGCGGAGGCGGAGCGCGGCTGCTTCCGCTTCGACAACTCGGCGAGCGGCGACCTGATCACGATCGCCGATATCGGCGCCACGGCCTACATCGTCGACGATCAGACGGTGGCCAAAACCAACGGCAGCAACACCCGCTCCGCGCTCGGCATCATCCGCGATGTCGATGATCTCGGCGTCTGGGTCGAAATCTGAGGGGCGCGTCGCCATGCTGATCAACACCACCAGTCTCCAGACGCTCTTTGTGGGCTTCAACGCCTCGTTCAAGGATGGCCTCTCACAGGCCCCGTCGCAGTGGGAAGGCGTCGCCACGCGCGTGCCGTCGAGCACGACGAAAGAAGAGTACGGCTGGATCGGGAAAATCCCGAATGTCCGGGAGTGGCTGGGTGACCGCGTCATCCAGAACATTTCCAGCTCGGGATACTCGATCAAGAACCGCGATTTCGAGCTGACGATCGGCGTGGGCCGCAACGATATCGAGGATGACAATATCGGCATCTACGGGCCGCTGTTCGTGGAGATGGGCCGCTCCTCGGGGGCGCACTACGATCAGCTCGTATGGGCCGCGCTGCGGGCCGGCTTCACCACGCCCTGCTACGACGGCCAGTATTATTTCGACACCGACCATCCGGTGCTCGGCGAGGACGGCAAGACGATCGTGTCCACGGCGAACACGGATGGCGGCTCCGGCGCTCCGTGGTTCCTGATCGACAATTCGCGCGCCCTGAAGCCGGTGATCCTTCAGGTCCGGAAGCCCTTCCAGTTCGTGCGCAAGGACCGGCCGGAAGACGCCAATGTCTTCGACCGCAAGGAATATGTGTACGGCGTCGATGGGCGCCACGCGGTCGGCTACGGCTTCTGGCAGTTCGCGTGGGGATCGCGACAGGTGCTCGATGCCGCGCACTACGAGACGGCGCGTTCGGCGATCTCGGGCATGAAGGGAGACCACGGCCGGCCGCTCGGCCTCACGCCGCGACTGCTCGTCGTCGGACCCTCGAACGAGGCCGCCGCCCGCCGGCTGCTGATGTCGGAGAACGACGCGGCGGGCGCCACCAACCCGTGGCGCGGGACGGCCGAGCTGCTCGTCGTTCCCTGGCTGAGCTGATGGTGATCACATGACATCCCGCATCCGCATTTTCTGCGCTCGCCCCGGCTTCCGGCGCGCGGGCGCCGCTCACCCGGCCGAGCAGACCTATCCGGCCGGGCACTGGACGGCTAACCAGCTCGACGCCCTGCGCGCCGAGCCGCTGATCACGGTGATCGAGGAGCCGGCCGAGCCGGCCACGCTCCAGATCAGCCCAAGTGAAGCCGTCGCCGCCGCTACCGCCGCCCGCGCCGGCTCGATCGCGTTCGGGTTGCTCGATCGCGTCCTCGGCGGTGTCGGCGGCAGGGCGGCGAATTCCGAGGGGGCAACGGCCGCCGGCAGTGAGCCGGCCGCAAGCCCCGAACCCGAGGGCGGGCCGCAGGACGATGTCCCGCCCCCCGCCGCCGACGCCGGCGAGGCGGCGGGGGGCGACGAGCCTCCCGCCGCCACCTCCGCCGAG
>JAEZMP010000040.1 GCA_023442215.1 Pseudomonadota bacterium | reverse complement strand
GCCCAGTATGGCGAGCCGATCATGCGCCAGGTCGAGAAGGCGGTGCTGCTGCAGACCCTCGACCACCTGTGGCGCGAGCACCTGTCGCCCCTCGACCACCTGCGCTCGGCGATCCCCCTGCGCGGCTATGCCCAGCGCGATCCCTTGAACGAGTACAAGTCCGAGGCATTCACGCTGTTCGAGGCGATGCTCGCCCACCTGCGCCAGCAGGTCACCGGCCAGCTCGCCCGCGTCGAACTGGTTCAGACGCCGCCGCAGCTCTCCGAGGAGGCGACGCTTGCGACCGCCATCGCCGAGCACGAGGACCCTGTGACCGGCGAGAACGAGGTCGTCGAGGCGGCGGCTGCGTTCCAGCCAGCTCCGGCTGCGGACCGCAACCCCGCGGATCCGGCGACGTGGGGTCGCGTCGGCCGTAACGAGCCCTGCCCGTGCGGCTCGGGCCGGAAGTTCAAGCACTGCCACGGCCAGTTCGTCGCCTGATAGCGACCGGCCAGAGACGTCCCGCCGGGCAGAAACGTCCGGCGGACGCAGAGGTCATCGGGCACTGGAAAATGCGCGCGGGACGCCACATCTGAGCGATACGCCAATTTCCGGCGAAACGCCTCAGGCCGCCGGCGCAGGCGCGGCCCGTTCTCCGGACCGTCAGATCGCCACATGGCAGAAAAGCCGCGCTCGATCCTCCTTCTCGCCAATCCGAAAAGCGGTCGGGCGGCGCAGGGCCTCGATTCGGCCCTCACCGCTTTCGACCATGCCGGCATCGCCGTCGAGCGGGAGGCGCCCGACGATTGCGACGCGCTCGCCGAGACGATCCGCCGCCGCGCCGATGCGTTCGATGCCGTGGTGCTGGCCGGCGGCGACGGCACGGTAAACGCCGCCGCAGAGGCGCTGGTCGAAATCCGCAAGCCGTTCGGCCTGCTGCCGTTCGGCACCGCCAACGACCTTGCCCGCACCCTCGGCATTCCGGTCGGCGCGGCGGCCGTTCGCACCATCGTCGAAGGCCACACCCGCGCGATCGACCTCGGACGCGTCAACGACCGGGTGTTCGTCAACGCCGCCAGCATCGGGTTGCCCGTCTCGGTCGCCCAGCACCAGGACGCCACGTTGAAGCGCCGGCTGAAGGCGCTGAGTTACTTCGTCACCGCAGTCCGCGCCTTCAAGTGCTGCACCCAGCGCTTCACCGTCTGGATCACGGCCGACGGCGTGAAGGATTCGCTGAAAACCATCCAGGTGACCGTCGGAAACGGGGTGCATTTCGGCGGCGGCCTGATGGTCGGCACCGATGCCGAGATCGACGACGGCATGCTCGACGTGTTCGCCATCGACGCCGACACCCTGCCCCATCTCGTGCAGGCGGCATTCGCGGTGCGGTTCGGCCTGCATCGCACCAGCCGCTATACCCGCACCTTCCGCGGCCATCACGTTCGGGTGGAGACGCGCCATCCCCGGCCCGTCAACACCGACGGCGAGATCACCACCATGACGCCGGCCGTGTTCAGCGTGGAGCGGGCCGCGTTGACGGTCTACGCGCCCCCCGCCCCGGGACGGAGCTGACGGCGCATCGCTTGACCTCCCGTCCCGGCAGGCTACCGTTCGGCGGCCGCCGTATTCCTCTCACGACAGGATCATCCGATGCTGCGCCTCGTGCTCGTCGCCGCCTGCGCCCTCGTCGACAGCGACGGGCGCGTGCTCGTTTCGCAGCGACCCGAGGGCAAGGCGCTCGCCGGCCTCTGGGAGTTTCCGGGCGGGAAGGTCGAGCCCGGCGAGCGACCGGAGGAGTGCCTGATCCGCGAGCTCGACGAGGAACTCGGCATCACCGTGGAAAAGCCCTGCCTGGCGCCGCTGACCTTCGCGAGCCATGCCTACGAGGACTTCCACCTGCTGATGCCGCTCTATGTCTGCCGCCGCTGGAAGGGGGCGCCTGCCGGCCGCGAGGGCCAGGCGATCCAGTGGCTGAAGCCGGCCAAGCTGCGCGGGCTTCCCATGCCGCCGGCCGACGAACCGCTGATCGCTCACCTGATCGACCTGATCCGCTGAGGCTCTCGCGGACGCATCGCGCATCCCGCCGCCTCGTCCCGCAACCGCGGATCCGGGGCGGTTACGGCGGGCCAACCTCAGAAGTCGCAGGCGATGCCCTTCACTTCCCAGTCGCCGAAGCGCACCGGCTCGGGTCCGTCGCGGCCGTTGATCTCGCGCGGCAGCGTCTGCGCGTCCGACGCCGCGCTCGCCCGCCGGGCTTCGGCCTCCGCCAGCGCACGCTTCGCGGCTTCGGGCAGCGTCGCCGGATCGCGCGGCTGCGGCTGGGTGGAATCGTCCTCGCTCACGGCTTTCTCCCGTCGATCTCATCGCCCGCCGGCTTGCGGCAAACCGGCGCCATTCCCATCATATAGGTGTCCCGCCGGGCGCACATCCATCCGGATGAAGGCGATAGCCCCGGCTGAGGCGAGAGAGTTGTCGAGAGGGAGACCAACGTGAACTATTTCCGCACGGCTCTGCTGCTCGCAGCTCTGACCGCGCTGTTCATGGGGGTCGGCTACCTCATCGGCGGTCAGAGCGGCATGGTGATCGCGTTCGTGATCGCCGCGGCGATGAACGTCTTCAGCTACTGGAATGCCGACCGGCTGGTACTGTCGATGTACCACGCGGTAGAGGTCGACGCGCGCAGCCATCCGGAGTTCTACGGGCTGGTGCAGGCGCTCGCCCAGCGGGCGAACCTGCCGATGCCGCGCGTCTACATCATCGACGAGGCACAGCCGAACGCCTTCGCGACCGGACGAAACCCGCAGAACGCCGCCGTTGCGGCCACCACCGGCCTGCTGCGGCTCCTGAGCCGCGAGGAAGTCGCGGGCGTGATGGCCCACGAACTCGCCCACGTGAAGAATCACGACACGCTGATCATGACGATCACCGCGACCATCGCGGGCGCGATCTCCATGCTGGCGAACTTCGCATTCTTCTTCGGCGGCAACCGCGAGAACAATCAGGCCGGCTGGCTCGGCACGCTGGTGGCGATGATCGTCGCACCCCTTGCGGCGATGCTGGTTCAGATGGCCATCAGCCGCACGCGGGAATATGCTGCCGACCGCATGGGCGCGGAGATTTGCGGCGAGCCGGAATGGCTGGCCTCGGCGCTGGAGAAGCTGGCCGTCGGCGCGCATCGGATTCCGAACGCGTCCGCCGAGGCAAATCCGGCGACGGCGCACATGTTCATCATCAATCCCCTGAGCGGGCAGCGGATGGACAACCTGTTTTCGACCCACCCCAACAC
>JAEZMP010000606.1 GCA_023442215.1 Pseudomonadota bacterium | reverse complement strand
ACAAGGTCTATGGCGAGGTCGCCCCCGGCGCGACGGACATGACGACGCTGGTGGTGCGCGAGCCGCTCGGCGTGGTCGGTGCCGTCGTGCCGTGGAATTATCCGCTGTCGATGGCCGCATGGAAACTCGGCCCGGCCCTCGCGACCGGCAACAGCGTCGTGCTCAAGCCCGCCGAGCAGTCGCCGCTGACCGCCATCCGCATCGCCGCTCTGGCGGTAGAGGCAGGCATCCCGCCGGGTGTCCTGAACGTCGTTCCGGGTTTCGGCGAGACCGCCGGCCGGGCGCTCGGCCTGCATATGGACGTCGACGCCATCACCTTCACCGGCTCGACCGAAGTCGGCAAGTATTTCCTCCAGTATGCTGGGCAGTCGAACGCAAAGCGGGTCAGCCTCGAACTGGGCGGCAAGAGCCCACACATCGTGCTCGCCGATTGCGGCGAGCTCGACGCTGCGGCGCGGGCCGTCGCCGCGGGCATCTTCGGCAACGCCGGGCAGGTCTGCAATGCGGGCTCGCGTCTCATCGTCGAGCGTGCGGTGCGCGAGCCGCTGCTGGAGCGTCTCGTCGCCCTTGCCGATGCCCTCACTCCGGGCGATCCGCTGGACCCCGCCACGCGTCTCGGCCCGCTCGTCGACAGCGTGCAGATGAAGCGCGTGCTCGATTATATCGAGATCGGCCAGAAAGAGGGCGCATCCGTCGTTGCCGGCGGCACGCGCACCCTGGAGGAGACCAACGGCTTCTTCCTGCGGCCGACAATCTTCGACGGCGTCACCAACGACATGCGCATCGCGCGCGAGGAAATCTTCGGACCGGTTCTGTCGGCCATCAGCGTCGAGAGCTTCGATGACGCCATCGCCGTCGCCAACGATACGATCTACGGGCTCGCCGCCGCCATCTGGACCGACGACGTGCGCCGTGCGCACCGTGCGGCGCGCGACCTGCGGGCTGGCGTGGTGTGGGTGAACTGCTTCGATAAGGGCAGCATGTCGGCCCCGTTCGGCGGCTTCAAGCAGTCCGGCTTCGGCCGGGACAAGTCGCTGCACGCGCTCGAGAAATATACCGACCTGAAGTCGATCTGGATCGCGCACTGAACGCCAGTCCGGCGCCTTTTCCTCGGTTAACTGCGCAGCCTCAGGCGGCGCGGAACAAGCTGGTGTGTGTCTATGTCCGCTTCCATCATCGAGACGGCTGCGATCGACGACGTCGAGACGCGAATCCGCGCCATCGAGTCCCGTCCCTTGCCGGCGAACATCGCCTCGCTGCTCGCGACCGCCGCCATGGAGGCCGGGAGCCGCATCGCATGGAACTTCTTCGAGAGCGGCGAGACCGAAACCTATGAGGGGCTTCGCCAGCGGGTGAACGGCATCGCCGCGCGGTTTCTCGCGCTCGGCATCGGCAAGGGTACGCATGTCGGCGTGATGCTGCCCAACATCCCGGCCATGCCGCTCACCTGGCTCGCGCTCGGCACGCTCGGCGCTGTCATGGTGCCGGTGAACACGGCCTATCGGCAGCGCGAGCTTGCCTACGTGCTGAATGACAGCAAGGCCCGCTATGTCGTCCTGCACGAGGATTTCCGCCCGCAGCTCGAAGCCGCGCGGGCCGAGCATGGCGTGGCGATCCCACCCGCCCGGACCATTCTTGTGGGCACGCCCAATCGCGACGAACTCGGCTGGCACGACATCGATAGCGGTCCGCTGGACAGTTTCGTCCCGCCCGAGCCGGTGACGCACGAGGATGTGCTGAACATCCAGTACACGTCCGGCACCACCGGCTTTCCGAAAGGGTGCGTGCTCACCCAGAAGTACTGGCTGGTCTCCGGCACCTCGAATGCGTTCCGCGATGGCCGGATTTACGAGCGGATCCTTGCTTCGACCCCGTTTTTCTACATGGACCCGCAATGGCTGCTGCTGATGGCGCTGCTGCAACGCGGCACCCTGTTCGTCGCGCGCCGCCAGAGCACGTCGCGCTTCACGGGCTGGCTGCGCGAGCACCGGATCAATTTCTGCCTGTTTCCCTGGGTGATCAACAAGCAGCCGCCGCGCGAGGATGATGCAGACAACGAGATCATTCGCGCCAACGTCTATGGCGTGCCGAAGGCGCTTCATGCCGCCATCGAGCGCCGGTTCGGCCTCACCGCCCGCGAAGCTTTCGGCATGACCGAGACCGGTCCGACGCTGTTCATGCCCATCGAGGCAACGGACATGATCGGTTCGGGCTCATGCGGACGCCCGGCTCCCTTTCGCGAATGCCGCGTGGTGGACGAGAACGGCCACGCCGTGCCGCCGGGAGAGATCGGCGAACTGGTGGTACGCGGCCCGGGCATCCTTTCCGGCTATTTCGGCAACGCGGAAGCCACCAGGGCCGCCTTCTTCGGCGAGTGGTTCCGTACCGGCGACCTGTTTCGTCAGGATGAGCGCGGCAATTTCTCCATCATTGGCCGTCGCAAGGACATGGTCCGCCGCAGTGGCGAGAACATCGCGGCGCGCGAGCTCGAGGCGGTCCTCAACGCGCTGCCGGAGGTGGCGGAATCCGCCATCGTCCCGGTACCGGACGAATTGCGCGGCGAGGAGGTCAAGGCACTGCTGATCCTGCGGGAGGGTGTCGAGCAGACGCCGGACCTGCTGCACTCCATCATTTCGCGCTGCTCCACCGATCTCGCGGCGTTCAAGGTGCCGCGCTACTTCGCCTTCCGCACCAACTTCCCCCGCACGGGGTCGATGAAGATCGCCAAGCACCTGCTTCTGGCTGAGAGCGAAAATCCGCTGCAGGGCAGCTATGATCGCCTTCTCGACCGCTGGCATGTCTAGGCAGGGGAAACGGCCGCGATGATTTCGTCCTATGACATCGTCATCGTTGGCGCGGGGCATAACGGCCTTGTCTGCGGGGCCTATCTGGCGCGCGCCGGGCTGAGTGTCTGCGTTCTGGAGCGTCGCGGTCTGATCGGCGGCGCAGCCGTCACCGAGGAGCTGTGGCCGGGCTACCGGCTCTCGACGGCCTCCTACCTGATGGGGCTGCTCCAGCCCAAGGTGATGCTGGATCTGGAACTGCAGCGCCATGGGCTGGAAATCCTGGCTCCTCCGCCCCTCGTCCAGCTTCAGCCGGACGGCCGCAGCATCGTGTTCTGGGGTGATGAGGAGCGTCTGGCGGGGGAATTCGCGCCGTTTTCGAACGCGGACGTGGTCTCCTACCGGGCCTACCGTGCCCATCTGAGAAAGCTCGCCCCCGCGGTGCGCCAGCTCATGTGGTCTGTGCCCGTCGACCCGACGGGCCGACGGCCGGCCGACCTTGCGGCGCTGGCGCGCTTTGCCTGGCGCAATCGCGGCGCGATGAGGCACTTCTACGAGCTGTTCGACCTCTTCACCATGAGCGCCTACGACTATCTCGGGCGCTGGTTCGAGAGCGATGCGGCCAAGGTCGCGATCGGCTTCTATGCCGCCGGTGGCGGGGGCGGCAATGCGGGTTTCCGCACGCCCGGCACAGCCTTCGCGCTCACCCGCTCGCTGCTGCGTGACGCCGACACCCCGGCCGGCGGTCCCGGCTTCGTGAAGGGTGGGATGGGCGGCATTTCCAACGCCATCGCCGCATCCGGTATGGCCCATGGCATGCAGGTACGCGTCGATGCGCCGGTCGCACGTGTCCGGATCGAGAACGGACGGGCGAGCGGGGTGGAGCTTGCCAACGGCGAGTTCATCGCAGCCCGTGCCGTGGTTTCGAATGCCAACGCCAGGACGACGTTCCTGCGGCTGGTCGACGAGACGGCTCTTCCTGCCAGCTTTCGCGATCATGTCGGCAAGGCGCAGGCGGCGTCGACTTCCTACAAGGTCCATCTCGCGCTCTCGCGCCTGCCGCGCTTCACCGGGTTCGATGCGGCCCGCGCCGGCTTTGCCTACCCGGCCCAGCTGCGCATCGCGCCCAGCGTCGACTACATGGACGACACCTACAATCTCGCGCAGAAGGGTCAGCTCACCGAGAGTCCCTACCTCACGGTCATGACGCCGAGTGTGGTCGACCCGACGCTGGCGCCCACGGGGCACCACGTCATGAGCATCTTCGGCGGCCATGTGCCGAACGCCCCGGAACAGGGCTGGGATGCGCTGCGCGACACGCTCTACGAACGCACGATCGCGGCGCTGAGCGCGTATGCGCCGGACCTGCGCGACTGCATCATTCATGCCCAGACGCTGACCCCGCTCGACTACGAGCGGGTGTTCGACCTGCCCGGCGGCCATCTCCAGCACGGTGAGATGAGCCTCAACCAGATGTTCTTCAACCGGCCGGCCCCGCATTTCGCGGACCACCGCACACCGGTGAAGGGGCTCTATCTCTGTGGGGCGGGAGCACACCCGGGCGGCGGAGTGACGGGGATCCCGGGCCACAATGCGGCGGGTGTCATCCGCTCCGATCTGCGGCGCTAGGGGCGAAGGCGATGATCATCGATTTTTCCAGCCGTCCCCCCCTGCCAGAGTTCATGAAGACGGGCGCGCACCTCGCGAACTACCGCAACGTCTATGCCAGCAGCGAGAAATCCGTGGCCGGCGGTTCGCAGGCCCATGACCTCGACGCCTATCTCGACGGATATGCCGCGCTGAACGCGCGCGCCGTCGTCATCAAGGCGCGCGATCTCGAGACGACATTCGGCTTCAAGATCGCCAATGAGGATGTCGCGGCGTTCTGCCGCCGGCACGGTCCGCGCTTCATCGGCTTCGCCGGCGTCGACCCGTACAAGGGCGCGGCAGCGGTCGAGGAATTCGAGCGCGCGATCCTCGAGTGCGGCCTGCGGGGCCTCAATATTCAGGGGTTCGAGCTTCGGATGGCGGCCAGCGACCGCCGGCTCTATCCGCTTTATGAGAAATGCCTCGAACTCGATGTACCGGTGAACATCCATTGCGGCGCCAACTTCTCCCGCGCCACGCCGATGCACTTCGGGCGGCCGGAGCATATCGACCAGGTGCTGGTGGATTTCCCCGACCTGCGCGTCTGCGCGTCTCCACCCGGCTGGCCCTGGATCAACGAACTGATCGCGCTCGCCATGCGGCATCCCACCCTGTGGATCGGCCTCGTCGCCGTGCGCCCGCGTTATCTCGCGACACCCGGCTCAGGCTATGAGCCGCTGCTGCAATATGGCAGGACCCTGCTGAAGAACCGCATCCTGTTCGGTTCGTCCTTCCCGATGATGCCGGCCCAGCGTTCCGTGCAGGAAATACGCGATCTGCCCTTGCCCGAAGAGGTGCAGAAGCTGTGGCTGCACGACAATGCAGCGCGCTATCTCGGCCTCGATTGAGGCCGGTCGGCGCCAGTCCGAGTCAGGTCGCCTTGAAATCGATCGCGTCGTTGGGCGTCGTGGCGGCAAGTCGCTGGAGCCGGTACAGGTGCTCGGCAAAGGCCAGCGCGGACTCGCGATCGAGGTCTTCGACCCGTCCGTACGCTTCCATCTCGGTGCGAATGGCGCTCTGCGGATGTCGTGCGATCTGGGCGGCGAGCGCGCGCGCCGTCGCCTCGACCTCGCCATCATCCACCACCTCGTTGACGAGGTTCACCCGCAGCGCTTCCGCCGCGTCGATCGGCTCGCCGGTCAGGACGAGACGCAACGCGATGGTGCGCGGCAGATGCCGGTGGATCAGGCTCATGGCGCCGGCGCCGCCCATGCCGTAGCGGATTTCCGGCATGCCGAACCGGGCACCCCGGCCGGCGATCCTGAGATCGCTGAGATGCAGCAGGTACATCAACCCGCGTCCGAGGCACCAGCCGTTGACCGCCGCGACGACGGGCTTGAAGCGCCGCATCGCCATGACGGAACGGTCCCAGCCGGGATAGCCGGGATCGTTGCCGTCCGCGAGCGGATAGAAATGCCGTTCAAGGCGCTGTTCCACGCTCTGTTCGGCCTGCGGAAACTTCAGGTCGTCGCCGGCGGAGAAGGCGCGGGTTCCCGCGGCCCTCAGCAGCCCCACCTTCACCGCGGGATCGCGTTCGAAGCCCTCCAGCGCCTCGAACAGTGCCCGGTGCATCGGTGGATCGAAGACGTTCACCTTTCCGTTCTCGACGGTGAATATCCCGATCGCGCCTTCGACCTCGTAATGCACCGGCATGCGCGTTCCTCGACGACTCAGAGCGGGACGTTGCCCGGGAAGACGGGCTTGCGCTTCTCGACGAAGGAAGCGAGCCCCTCCGCCACTTCCGGCCCGCCGAAGCCGATATATTCGAGCGCCAGCGACGCGTCGAAGATCGGGCCGGCCTGGCGCAGCCAGTTGTTGAGGGAATATTTGGTCCAGCGGATCGCGCTCTGCGCTCCGCCGGCCAGCCGCACGGCGACATCGAGCGCCTTGGCGTCGAGGTCGGTATCCTCGGCCACCAGCGAGAGCAGACCGATGCGCTCGGCCTCTTCGCCGTTCAGCGAATCGCAGGTCAGGAGGTAATACTTGGCCTTCGCCATGCCGCAGAGCAGCGGCCAGATGATCGCGGCGTGGTCGCCCGCTGCGACGCCGAGCCGGGTGTGGCCGTCGACCAGCTTGCAGTCCCTGGTGGCGATCGAGATGTCGGCGAGCATGCCGACCACCATGCCTGCGCCGACCACCACGCCGCGCATCGCGCTGACGATGGGCTTCGAGCAGTTGATGACGTTGTAGACGAGGTCCCGGGCTTCCTTCCAGCTCTTCGCCCGCGCCTCGAAACTGCCCATCACCTCCTCGACGGCGGAGAAGTCGCCGCCGGCCGAGAACACCTTGCCGGCGCCGGTGATGATCACCGAATGGACGCTCGGGTCCTCGTCGACATCCTTCCAGATGTCGATGAGCTCACGTCCCATGACGGCATCGACCGTGTTCATCTTGCCGTTGGTCAGCACGATGCGCAGCACGTTCGGGTGCGGGCGGTCGCAGACCAGCCGGGTATATTTGCTGAAACGGTCGCTCATGAACTCCTCCGCGA
Organism: Pseudomonadota bacterium; assembly: GCA_023442215.1. Taxonomy (GTDB): domain Bacteria; phylum Pseudomonadota; class Alphaproteobacteria; order Rhizobiales; family Segnochrobactraceae; genus Pseudoxanthobacter. The sequence continues at coordinate 5,173 of JAEZMP010000606.1, read as the reverse complement.
ACAGGTGACGTTGCGATCACCCGCCGAGGCGGGCGCAAGGCGGCATTTACGGGCGCCGGCACCCATAACGCCAATACGATTTCATCGCCGTCGATCGGTGCGCTCGTTATGGCCGTGACCGATCCTCAGCCGTCCTATACCGGCTTGATGAGGGGTGAGTTGGCGCACAGCGCCTCCACCGTCGCCTTCATCTTGTCGACGAAGCGCTTGGCCACGACGGAGCGGGGCCGCTCCGGCGGCAGGATGATGCAGGGATGAAACTTGATCTCCGGCACGAAGGGAATGATGGCGAGGTCGTCCGGCGGGCTCGGCAGCAGCGGGAACGGATCGACGATCGCCACGCTGTTGGAATGCCGCACCAGCGAACAGGCGATGATCGTCTGGTTGGTGACGATCGGATCGGGCAGCGTCACATGGGCGGAACGGAAGGCATCGCGCAGTTCCCACCCGATCAACGTGTCCTCGGAGAAGGTGACGAGCGAATGCTCGGCGAGGTCGGCCGGCCCCAGGCTGGAGCGGCCGGCGAGAGGATGGTCGCGGCGGACCACGCAGCCGAGCCGCGCCTCGCAAAGGTCGATCGTCTCGAAGTGCGTGCCGCCGAGCGGCACGTCGACCACGCCGAGGTCGACGACATTGTTGGAGACCTCCTGCACCACGGCGCGGGTGGAGAGGGCGCGGATTTCCAGGCCGACCTTCTGCCGCTCCTGCAGAAATTCCGCGGCGGCGATCGGCAGGATGCTGGAGGACAGCGCCGCGATGGAGGCGATCTTCAGATGCCCGACCTGCCCCTGCCGGATCTGGTTGGCCAGAAGTTCGACGGAGCGCATGGACGAGAACAGTCGCTCCACCTCCGGCAGAAGCACCTCGCTGTCGGGTGTCGGGTGGAGCCGTCCCTTGATGCGGTCGAACAGAGCGACGCCGAGCCGCCCCTCGATGATCTGCAGCGACTTGGTCAACGCAGGCTGCGAGACATTCAGCATGCGGGCGGCACCGGAAACGGTGCCCATCTGCATGATGGCGCGGAAAACCGCGAGATGGCGAACGTTCAGCATGACGGGTTCCTCGGGCCGCGCAGTCGCGACTGTCAGGCGCCACCATCGAATGGTCGGTGCGGGCGACGCAAGGGCCCCGAGGGTATAACTTTTCGTCTCAGATACAGGGGTGAAATCGCATTGGCAGAGATGGAAAGGCTGTGGCTTGATCGGATCTGCCGTCGCGTCGCAGGAGAGCGTCCATGCCGTCCATGCTTCCGGTCATTCATGAAGCGACGGTCGAGTCGCGCTGGGTCGATTACAACGGCCACCTCACCGAGTTTGCCTATGCGTGGATATTTTCCGACGCCCTGACCACCCTGTTCGACCGCTGGGACATCGCCGCGCGCTATCGCGAGCGCACCGGCTGCACCATGTATTCGCTGGAGAATCACATGGTTTTCCGGCGCGAGGCCAAGCTCGGCACGCAGCTGCGTGTGGGCTACCGTCTGCTCGACTGGGACGCCAAGCGCCTGCATGTCCTTCTCGAACTCTACGATCCCGACGGCGCTGCTATCGCGCTGTACGAGGGTCTGTCGATCCATGTCCGGCAGAAGGCAGGCGAACCGCCGCGCTCGGCACCGTTCCCGGACGATGTGCAGGCCCGGATGACCGACATCCATGCCTCCTTCGCCGGAGAGCCTGCGCCGCGGCGAGGCGCCTCGTCGATTTCCATCCGGCGGCCGGCGGCGACCACATAACTTTTGCGCCGCCGAAGTGTCATGAATCTGTATTGGCGTCATGACTTCGCGCCTGGCTAGCTTCGAGCCAACAACGATGGCCCCGCCCGAGCGGTGGCCCGACCTTCCATCGGGACACATCCATGACGCTTGAATTCTCCAAGATGCCTTCCCGCGAGACAACCGTGCTGCCGGCGATGCTCGACGCGCGGGCGCGGGACATGGGCGACAAGACGCTCATCGTCTTCGATGGCGACGAGAAATGGTCCTACTCGGAGGCGCGAAGCGTCGCCCGCCGCACCGCGGCCGGTCTTGCCGGGCTCGGCGTCGCGCGCGGCGAACCGGTACTGGTCTGGCTGCCCAGCACAAGCGACATCGTCCGCATCCATTTCGGGCTGTGCTATCTCGGCGCCATCTTCGTGCCGATCAACCTCGCCCTGCGCGGCGGCACGCTGGAGCACATCGTCCGCAGCTCGAAGGCGCGCACCATCATCTGCCACGCCCAACTCGCTGCCCGCCTCGCGGATATCGAACTCGGCGCGCTGACCCGGATCGTGATCGTGGGCGGGGAGGCTTCCGGCACGCTGGCGCTGGACTACTTCCCCGAGGACCGCCTGTGGGGAGAGGAGGCCGACTTCGTCGAGCCCTCTCCGCCGGTGCAGCCCTTCGAGCCGCACGGCATCTTCTACACCTCCGGCACCACGGGACCGTCGAAGGGGGTCATCACCCCGCATGTCCACACGGCGGTCATGGGCCGAATCGCGCTGCGCTTCTTCCGGGAAGACGATCGCTTCCTGATGAACCTTCCCTATTTCCACCTTGGAGGCGCGCTGACGCCCTTCGCGGTCATCGGCTTCGGCGCCTCGATGGCGCTGCTGAAGGATTATCGCACCCAGACCTTCTGGCACGATGTGCGCCGGACCGGCGCGACATGCTGCTTCCTGCTCGGCGCCGTCTCGACATTCCTGATGAAGCAGCCCCCGCGCGAGGACGATGCCGACAACCCGCTGCGCACCGTCATTCAGCAGCCGCTGCCGCAATACTATCCCGAATTCGCCAAGAGGTTCGGCGTCTCGGTCTACACCCAGCTCGATATGACCGAGATGGGGCCTGCCCTGATGTCGCCGCTGCTGACGGACGAGCCCAAGGCTCCCGGCTACTGCGGAAAGCTGGAACAGATCTGGCCCGCCTTCGAGGTGCGGCTGGTGGACGAGAACGACTACGAAGTCCCGGACGGGGAGGTCGGCGAGCTGGTCGTTCGCTGCGAGATGCCGCATGTCATCTCGCCCGGATACTGGGGCATGCCGGAGGCCAGTGCGAAGGCCTGGCGTAACGGCTGGTTCCACACCGGCGACGCCTTGCGGCGCGATGCCGACGGCAACTACTTCTTCGTCGACCGGACCAAGGACTCCATCCGCCGACGTGGCGAGAACATTTCCTCCGCAGAGGTGGAGGAGGAAGTGCTGCGCCATGCGGCCGTCGCCGATGTCGCCGCCGTCGCCACCAAGAGCGATATGGGCGAGGACGAGGTGCTGGTGGTGGTGGAGCCCAAGATCGGCCAGAGCGTCGACGCCGCTGAACTGCTTCAGTTCCTGCTGCCGCGCATGCCCCACTTCATGGTCCCGCGCTACATCCGCGTGATCGACCGGATGCCCTACACCGAGACGCACAAGATCCAGAAGGCGAAGCTTCGCGCCGAAGGAATTGCGGTCCCCGGCGTGTGGGACCGTGAGGCCGCGGGCATCACGGTTCGCCGCGAGGTCATAGGCTGAGCCATGTCCCGGCGCGCGCGCCCGATTGAAGGAGTCGTCTACCGGGGACAGGAGGAGGCGGCCGGCTGGTTCAAGGCCGGCGCCTGGATCGACATGACCGCCGGAGACGCGCTCCGCGAGGCCGCCCAGCGCTGGGGCCCGCGCGACGCCATCGTTTCCGGCGGGCGCCGTCTGAGCTTCACCGACTTCGACGCGCTCTCCGAGCGGCTCGGCGCCGCGCTGCTGGAACACGGCCTACCGCCGGGGGGGCGGGTGATGTTCCAGATGGGCAATGAGATCGAAACGGCAATCGCGCTGTTCGCCTGCTTCAAGGCCGGGCTCGTGCCCGTCTGCACGGTGCCCCAGTACGGCGAGTTCGAGATGGCCGCGCTGGCCCGGGCGTCCGGCGCGGTCGCGCATTTCATCCAGGCCGACTTCCGCGCCTCGCTGGATTTGACGGGCCTCGCCGCGCGCCTGGCGGAAGCCGTGCCGTCGCTCAGCTTTGTCATGGCGACCGGCGCGCGGGCCGGCGAGGGCGCCCACCCGATGGGGTCATTGATCGAGTCCATGCCGATCGAACGCGCCCGCGCCCGCCTTGCGCAGGTGCCGATCGGCAGCGAGGACGTCCTCAAGTTCCAGCTTTCGGGCGGCTCGACCGGCCTGCCGAAGATCATCCCCCGCTTCCACGCCGAGTATCTCGGGCATTCCCGCGACTGGGCGCTGCAGTTCGGCAAGAACGAGAGTTCGGTCGCTCTATGGTCGCTGCCCCTTGTGCACAACGGCGGGCAGGTCTGGGCCCTGTTCCCCACCGTCCTCATCGGGCGCACGCTCGTCCTGACCGAGCCGGACATCGACGTCATCTTCGAAGCCATCTCCCGTGAGGGCGTCACGCATGCGATGAGCATCGGCCCCATCGCACCGAAGATCCTCGCGCACCCGGCCATCCCGCGCGAGAGGCTATCGAGTCTGCACATTTTCGGCGCCATGAACCGGGCGGAGGCGCTGGAGGCGGCGCTCGGCATCCCCTGCGCCAATGTCTATGGCCTGACCGAGGGAATGGTCTCGGTGACGTCACCGGACCGGCCGGCCGCGCTGCGTCATGGCACCAACGGCACCCCGGGGACACCGCAGAACGAGCTGAAGCTGCTCCAGCCCGGCACCGAAGAACCCGTCGCGGACGACGATATCGGTGAACTGTGCTTCCGCGGGCCGTCGACCTTGACGGGCTATTTCGGCGACCCCGAACAAACCGCCCGCGCCATGACCTCCGACGGGTTCTTCCGCACCGGCGACCTGTTCCGGCTCGAAACCGTCGGCGACGACCGCTACCTCGTCTTCGTCGGGCGCGCGAAGGACAATATCGACCGCGGCGGGGAGAAGTTCGGGGTGGAGGATATCGAGGTGCTGATCGGCACCCATCCCGACATTGCCGATGGACGTGTCGTCGCCATGCCATGCCCCGTCATGGGAGAGCGGGCCTGCGCCTTCCTCGTTCTCCGGTCCGGCGCCAAGCCGCCCGGCGTCGCCGAACTCGGGCGCTACCTGCTCAGCCTCGGGCTTGCGAAGTTCAAGCTGCCCGAGCGCATCGAAATCATCGACAGCCTGCCGGTCACCGGTGTCGGAAAGCTCGATCGCGCCCGGCTGAGGGCCATTGCCGCCGGGCGCGCCGGCACCTGTCCCACGACATAGGAGCCAGTCCATGCCCTCCGGT
>JAEZMP010000586.1 GCA_023442215.1 Pseudomonadota bacterium | reverse complement strand
ATGCCGGCCGCCACGGCACCATGGACTGGCTCGCCGAGGCGCCGGAGCGCCGCGCGGACCCGCGGCGCCTGTGGCCCGATGTCGCATCCGTCATTATGCTCGGCCTCAATTACGGCCCCGCGGCGGATGCCTGGGCGGCGCGGGACGATGCCGGCGCGGGCCTGATCTCGGTCTATGCGCGCAACCGCGACTATCACGACGTCATCAAGGGCCGGCTGAAGATGCTGGGCCAGAGCCTCGTCGCCAGAGCCGGCGGCGAGATCAAGGTGTTCGTCGACACCGCCCCGGTGATGGAGAAGCCGCTCGCGGCCGAAGCCGGGCTCGGCTGGCAGGGCAAGCACACCAACCTCGTCTCCCGGCGGTTTGGCTCGTGGCTGTTCCTCGGCGCGGTGTTCACCACGCTGGACATCGCCCCCGACGCGCCAGAGCGCGACCATTGCGGTTCGTGCCGGGCCTGCCTCGATGCCTGCCCGACGGCGGCCTTTCCGGCGCCCTACCAGATCGACGCCCGGCGCTGCGTTTCCTATCTGACCATCGAGCACAAGGGGCCGATCCCGGCGGAGCTGCGGCCGGGCATCGGCAACCGCATCTACGGCTGCGACGACTGCCTGGCGGCCTGCCCCTGGAACAAGTTCGCCGAGGCCGGGCGCGAGACGAAGCTCGCCGCGCGCGACGACCTCGCCGCGCCGCGCCTCGCCGATCTCGCGAGGCTCGACGATGCCGGCTTCCGCGCGCTGTTCTCCGGCTCGCCGATCAAGCGCATCGGCCGCGACCGGTTCGTGCGCAACGTGCTCGTCGCCATCGCCAACAGCGGCGACGAGACCCTGCTGCCCGCCGTGACCGCGCGGCTCGACGACGAGGCCGCGGTGGTGCGCGGCGCGGCCGCCTGGGCGCTCGGACGCCTCGCGCCCGAGACCTTCGCCGCCGAACGCGACCGCCGCCTTGCCGGCGAAGCCGACCCCGAGACGAGGACCGAATGGCTGACACCCCCGCGATGACCGCCCCGACTGCCGCCACGCATGCCCCCACCCATGCCCATGCCCCCGTCCCCGGCGCGGATCGCCCGCAGCCGGATGCGACGGGTCTGGATGGGCTGGGTCCGGAGGCCCGGCTGGTGGTGATCGGCTGCGGCTACAGCGCGAGTGCCTTCCTCGCCCTCTCCGTCGCCGCCGGTCTCGGCGGCGCGGTCGCCACGACCCGACACGCCGGCCGCTTCGCCGAGATCCGCGCACTCGGCGCGGAGCCGATCGCCTTCGATGGCAGCGCGCCGGTGCCGGCGCTCGCCGAAGCGATCCGGCGCGCGACGCACCTCGTCGTCTCCGCCCCGCCGGACGGCGAGGGCGACCCGCTGCTGCGCCAGCACGCCGACGACATCGCCGCGGCGAAGGACCTCGCCTGGATCGGCTACTATTCCACCATCGGCGTCTATGGCGACCACGACGGCGGCTGGATCGACGAGAGCGCCCCGCTCGCGGCGACCTCGGAACGCGGCGGCCGCCGCATCGAGACGGAAGCCGACTGGCTCGGCCTCGGCGGGCGCATCGGCGTGCCGGTCACGGTGCTGCGCCTCGCCGGCATCTACGGCCCCGGCCGCAACGGGCTGAAGAACCTCGCCGAAGGCACCGCCAAGCGGGTGATCAAGCCGGGGCAGGTGTTCAACCGCATCCACGTCGACGACATCGCGGCGGCGACGCAGCTTGCGGCGGTGCAGCGCGCCGGAGGCATGTTCAATCTCTGCGACGACGAGCCGGCGCCGCCCCAGGACGTCGTCTCCTATGCCGCCGGGCTGATGGGGATCGCCCCGCCCCCGGAGGTGCCGTTCGACGAGGCGGAGATGACGCCGATGGCCCGCTCGTTCTATTCCGACAACAAGCGCGTCTCGAACCGGGCGGTGAAGGAAAAGCTCGGCTTCACGTTCCGCTATCCCACCTATCGCCCGGCGCTCGACGATCTCTGGACCTCGGGGCGCTGGCGCGGCTGAAGCCGTCCTCAGCCGGCCGACGGGGTGACGCGGCGGAGCGTGAGATTGATGCGCCCGCCGCCGGGGATCAGCCGCGACGAACCGGCGAGCACCCGGTCGATGCCGTGGAACGCCAGGCGGGAGGCGCCTTCGAGCACGATCGCATCGCCCGACGCCAGCGTGACCGAGCGCGTGGGGCCGCCGCGCGCCGTGCCGCCGATGCGGAACACCGCCGAATCGCCGAGAGAAAGCGACAGCACCGGCGCGCCGAGATCGGCCTCGTCGCGGTCCTGGTGCAGCCCCATGCGGGCGCCCGCGCGGTAGAGATTGACGAGACACGCCTCCGGCGGCGCGGGCCAGCCGGCGACATTTTTCCACAGATCCATGAGCGGCGTGGGAATGGCCGGCCAGGGACGTCCGGTCACCGGATGAAGAGGCTGGTAGCGATAGCCGGCTTCGTCGGAAACCCAGCCGAGCGGACCGCAATTCGTCATTTCCACGGAGAACGGCTTGCCGGTTCGCGGCATCCGCGGTCGGAAGAATGGCGCTTCGGCAATCGCCTCCCGCAGTTCGGCAACGAGCGCAACCTGGGCTCCGGCATCGAGCAAACCCGGCAGGTAGCGCGCGCCGGCGATCTCAAGCCCGGTCACGACGCAACCCTCCGTTCCGTCCCGCACCGGCGGGTGCAACAGCATTCCCGACGCTCCGTTCGGCAGAGTTCATTGGCAATCCAATATGTTGCGACCGGCCGCGGGCCGCGGATCCGCTCCGGACCTGCAGGCGATCGGACGCCAGTCGCCGCCATGATCGCCCCGACGGGGTGCGGCGGCAAGCGGAGCGGCTGGCCGCGTGGTGCCGGCCCCCGGCCACATCTGCACGTAGACGAGTTCAACCGAATACGCATAGAGTGCTGAAAATCCGGACACGCCTCCGAAAGAGGCGGCGGGATGAGGGGTGGGCGGCGCGCGTGCGCGCCGACGAGACTGGGTGACCATGCCGGCGGGCGCCGAAAGGCAGCCGCGCGTTCGCTGCGCGCCGGCAGGGTGGGAAGGGAGGCTCCGTGAGCGAGGCCGGACAGACACAGGATGCCGCGATGAAGCCCATCGCGCTCGACGTGAAGGAACTCCACAAGAAATTCGGCCAGCACGAAGTCCTCAAGGGCATCTCGCTCACGGCCCGCGACCACGACGTGGTCGCGATCCTCGGCTCCTCGGGCTCGGGAAAATCCACCTTCCTCAGGTGCATCAACCTGCTTGAGACGCCGGATTCCGGCGAGGTGCGGGTCAAGGGCGAGCTCATCAAGATGGGCCAGCGCCGCGGTGCCGCCGCCCCCATCGACATGAAGCAGGTCGACCGCATCCGCGCCAAGCTGTCGATGGTGTTCCAGCAGTTCAATCTCTGGCAGCACATGACGATCCTGGAGAACGTGACGGCGGCGCCGATCAACGTGCTCGGCAAGGACCGGAAATCGGCGACCGACAAGGCGGAGGCGATGCTCGCCAAGGTCGGCGTCGCCGACAAGCGCCACTTCTACCCGAGCCAGCTTTCCGGCGGCCAGCAGCAGCGTGTCGCCATCGCTCGCGCACTGGCGATGGACCCCGAGGTCATGCTGTTCGACGAGCCGACCTCCGCCCTCGACCCGGAACTCGTCAACGAGGTGCTGAAGGTGATGCGGGACCTCGCCGCCGAGGGACGCACCATGCTCGTCGTCACCCACGAGATGGGCTTCGCCAAGGAAGCGGCCAACAAGGTCATGTTCCTGCATCAGGGCCGGGTCGAAGATGAGGGCGTGCCCAGGGACGTGATGGCGAACCCCAATTCCGAGCGGTTCCGCCAGTTCCTGTCCGGCAGCCTGAAATAACCTGCCGCCACGCGGCCGATTGCGTTGTCTTTCTCGTTCAAAGGATCTGAGCCATGAAGAAATTCACCCTGGCCGCCCTTCTCGGTCTCGGCGCGGTCGTCGCGGCCCAGGCCGTGGCCGTGGCACCCGCCTCCGCCCAGCAGGTGCTGCGCATCGGCACCGAGGCCGCCTACAAGCCGTTCGCCTACGTGCTGCCGTCGGGCGAGCTGACCGGCTTCGACATCGACATCACCAATGCGCTCTGCAAGCAGATGAAGGTGGAGTGCAAGATCATCAACCAGTCCTATGACGGGCTGATCCCGGCGCTTCTCGTGAAGAAGATCGACGCCATCATCGCCTCGATGTCGATCACGCCGGACCGCGAGAAGTCGATCGACTTCGCCGGCCCCTACTACAACACCCCGGCCCTGTTCGTCGGCGCGAAGGGCGACGCGATGACGATCTCCGCCGAGGGCCTGTCGGGCAAGACGGTCGGCGTGCAGCGCGGCACCACCATGGCCGACTACATGGCCGCGAAGCTGCCGAGCGTGAACGTGCAGTTCTACGACACCCTCGACAACGCCACCCTCGACCTCGTCAGCGGCCGCATCGACCTCGTGTTCGCCGATTCCGTGGTGATCGACGAGTGGCTGAAGACCCCCCAGGGCGCCAATTTCCAGGTGGAAGGCGAGCCGATCTACGACAACGCCACCCTCGGCGTCGGCGCCGGCATCGGCATCCGCAAGGGCGACACCGCCCTGAAGGACCAGTTCAACACCGCGCTGAAGGAGATCATCGCCTCCGGCGAGTACGAGCAGATCAACAAGAAGTACATCCCGTTCAGCATTCTGCCGCGGTCCTGACCGCGTTCGCCGACGCGCCCGGCGCCGCGCCCGCGGCCCCGGACGCGCCGGTGCGACCGTCGGCCCCGGCCGACGCCGCCTCCCCCGCGGGAACAGCGCGGATTCTGGCGAAACGGATGGCGAGATGGACAATCTGATCGCGTATCTCCCCCTGCTGCTGCAGGGCCTGCAAATGACCATCCTCCTGGCCGTGAGCACGGTCGCGATCGGGCTGGTCCTCGGCATCCTGCTGGCGCTCGCCAAGCTCTCGCACCACGCGTGGCTGTCGAAGCCGACCTATGCCGTCACCAACTTCCTGCGCGGCATCCCGGAATTCCTGGTGCTGCTGGTGATCTATTTCGGCGGCACCCAGTTTCTGAACGACCTGTTTCCCGATGCCGGGCTGCAGGTGAGCCCGTTCGGCGCGGGCCTGACGGCGCTGTCGATCATCTTCGGCGCCTACGCGTCGGAGACCTTCCGCGGCGCCTTCCAGGCGGTGCAGAAGGGCCAGATCGAGGCGGCGCGCGCCTACGGCTTCACCGGCTGGCAGACCTTCCGCCACATCCAGATGCCGCAGATCTGGCGCATCGCCATCCCCAGCCTCGGCAATCTCTGGCAGGGCTCGGTGAAGGACACCTCGCTGGTTTCGATCGTCGGCCTCGACGACCTGATGCGCAAGGCGAACCAGGCGACCCAGACCACGGGACAGGCCTTCACCTTCTATTTCGCGGCCTCGGTGATGTTCCTCATCATCACGCTGGTGTCGATGGCCGCCATCGGTGCCCTCGAGAAGCGCGCGAACCGCGGCGTGCGGAGGACCTGACGATGGACACCTATCTTCCGCTCATCGGGCTCTACGGACCGCGCTATCTCTACGGTACGTGGCTGACGATCCAGCTCGTCACCATCTCGGCGCTGCTCGGCCTCGTGCTGGCCATTCCGGTCGCGCTCTGCCGGATTTCGGACAATCCGTTCATCAAGGGCCCGGCGACGGCCTACTCGCTGTTCTTCCGCGGCACGCCGCTGCTGGTGCAGATTTTCCTGATCTATTTCGGCCTCGGGCAGTTCCCGTTCATCCGCCACTCGTTCCTGTGGCCGTTCCTGCGCGAGGCCTATGTCTGCGCGCTCCTGACCTTCGTGCTCAACACGGCGGCCTATTCCGGCGAGATCGTGCGCGGCGGCATCCTGGCCGTGCCGCGCGGCGAGGTGGAGGCGGCGCGCGCCTGCGGCATGTCGCTGTTCACCACCTACCGCAAGGTGATCCTGCCGCGGGCGTGGAGCATCATCCTGCCGGCCTATTCGAACGAAGTGATCATCCTCCTGAAGGGCACCTCGCTCGCCTCGACCATCACGCTGATGGACCTGATGGGCGCCGCCCAGTACGCGGCTTCGCAGACCTACATGCCGATCCAGATGTTCGCCGCGGCCGGCGTGATCTACTACCTGCTGACGCTGGTGATCACGAACATCTTCAAGCTGCTCGAGCGGCGCTACAACCGCTATATTCGCCTCGCGCGGTAGGCGCCCGAACGAAGGGGCCGTGTGCGGCAGGGCGATGAGCGAAGGCCGACCGGCGAGGCTTCAGCCTTTCGGCCGGACGGCCAGCGCATCGAGGGCGTCCGCGTTGTCGCGCGCCCAGCCATAGAGCAGTTCGATCGGCTCGACGAAGCGGCGGCCGAGCGGGGTGAGGGTGTAGTCGACCGCTGGCGGCACCGTGCCGTGCACATGCCGGCTGACGAGGCCGGACGCCTCCATGTCGCGCAGAGTCTGGGTCAGCATCTTCTTCGAGATCCCCGGCAGGCTGCGCAGCAGAACCCCGGTGCGCGCCGTGCCGCCGAGGCGGCTTTGCAGCACATGAAGGATCATGCTGGTCCACTTGCTGGAGAAGATCTCCAGCACGCGCCGCGGCGCGCAGTCCTCGCGCCATTCGTGATCGGGCGATCCGGGTTCCATCGGCGGCTCCAGCGGCGGCACCTTGGCGCATATCCCGTTCAGATCGAACCGATCCGAACGACACCGATATGCTCAAGCCTTTGAATCTGGTGCGATTTCCTGACGATCTGAACGATTTCATCAGACTGGAAAGCGCTCCAGGGGGTGGTTACCTCAGGGTGTCTATGTCCCCAACGGGTGCCTTCTAGAACGGAACCCGAGACATGGCTACACCCTGATGAAACCATCGAGGGAGGATGACATGTCGAACAAGGCCCTGGTCGTGGGCGCCAGCGGGATCATCGGCGGCGCCACGGCGGACATTTTGACGGAAGCCGGCTGGCCGGTCTACGGCATGGCGCGGCGGCCGGCCGCGCAGGCGGGCGTGACGCCGATCGCCGGCGACCTGCTCGATCCGGCGTCGCTCGGCGAGGCGCTTTTCGGCGTCGCGCCGACCCACGTGTTCATCGCGACGTGGCTGCGCCAGCCGACCGAGGCCGAGAACATCCGCGTCAACGCCGCGATGGTGCGCAACCTGCTCGACGCGCTGCGGCCCGCCGGATCGGTGCGCCACGTCGCGCTGGTCACCGGCCTCAAGCACTATCTCGGCCCGTTCGAGGCCTACGGCAAGGGCCGGCTGCCGCAGACTCCGTTCCGCGAGGACCAGGGCCGGCTCGACATCGACAACTTCTATTATGCCCAGGAGGACGAGGTGTTCCGCGCTGCCGCGAGCGACGGCTTCACCTGGAGCATCCACCGCCCGCACACCGTGATCGGCAAGGCCGTCGGCAACGCCATGAACATGGGCACCACGCTCGCGGTCCATGCCTCGATCTGCAAGGCCACCGGCCGGCCGTTCCGGTTTCCCGGCGTGGAAGCGCAGTGGAACGGCCTGACCGACATGACGGACGCGCGCCAGCTCGGCCGGCACATGCTGTGGGCGGCGACGACGCCCGCCGCCGCCAACGAGGCGTTCAACGTCGTCAACGGCGATATCTTCCGCTGGAGCTGGATGTGGGGCCGCATCGCGGAGTGGTTCGGCATCGAGGCCGAGCCGTTCGATGGCATCGTGCGGCCGCTCGACGAGCAGATGAAGGACGACGCCGCGGTCTGGCGCGATCTCGCCACCCGCCACGGCCTCGCCGAACCCGATCTCGGCCGGCTCGCCTCGCCCTGGCACACCGATGCCGATCTCGGCCGGCCGATCGAGGTCGTGACCGACATGTCGAAGAGCCGCCGGCTCGGCTTCACCGCCTACCAGCCGACCGACGACGCCTTCTTCGCGCTGTTCGAGCGGCTGCGGGCGGACCGGCTGATCCCCTGATCCTCAGCGGCGGGGTGACCGCAACGAAAAACGGCCCGGCGCTTGGGCGCGCCGGACCGTTTGTTACCTCTGGGGCGTACTTCCGTGCGGCGCAGCGATGCCCGCCCGCGCCGGTCAGGCGGCCTTCTGCTTGGCCTCGATCAGCTTGCGGTTGACCAGCACCTCTGCGATCTGCACGGCGTTGAGCGCCGCGCCCTTGCGCAGATTGTCGGCGACGATCCACATCGCGAGGCCGTTGTCGACGGTCGGGTCCTCGCGGATGCGGCTGATATAGGTCGCGTCCTCGCCGGTCGCCTCGTAGGGCGTGACGTAGCCGCCCGGCTCGCGCTTGTCGACGACGAGGCAACCCGGCGCCTCGCGCAGGATCTCGCGGGCCTCGTCGGCCGAAAGCGGGCTTTCGAGCTCGAGCGACACCGCCTCGGAATGAGATACGAACACCGGCACGCGGACGCAGGTGGCCGTGAGCTTGATCTTCGGATCGAGGATCTTCTTGGTCTCGACGGTCATCTTCCACTCTTCCTTGGTGAAGCCGTCGTCCATGAAGACATCGATGTGCGGGATCACGTTGAAGGCGATCCGCTTCGGAAACTTCTTGTTCTCCACCGGGTCGGAGACGAACACCGCCCGGGTCTGCTCGAACAGCTCGTCCATCGCCTCCTTGCCGGCGCCGGACACCGACTGGTAGGTCGACACCACCACACGGCGGATGCGCGCGCGGTCGTGGATCGGCTTCAGCGCCACCACGAGCTGGGCGGTCGAGCAGTTCGGATTGGCGATGATGCCCTTCTTGCGGAAGCCGACGATGGCGTCCGCGTTGACCTCCGGCACGATCAGCGGGACGTCGGGGTCCATGCGCCAAACCGAGGAATTGTCGATCACGACCGCGCCGGCGGCCGCGATCTTCGGCGACCATTCCTTGGACGCCTCACCGCCCGCCGACATCAGGCAGATGTCGACCTTGGAGAAATCGACGTTCTCGATCGCCTTCACCTTGAGCGTGCGGTCGCCGAACGAAACCTCGGTGCCCTGGCTGCGGCGCGAGGCGACCGCGATCACCTCGTCGGCGGGGAAGCCGCGCTCCTCGAGGATGTCCAGCATCTCCCGGCCCACATTGCCGGTGGCGCCGACGACTGCAACCGTAAAGCCCATTGGATCAGTCTCCTTGAAATCCCTCTCCCGCCGGCCGCATCCCGCGTCATCCTGACGCCGCGAGCGACCATCCTCCCCCCTCGTGCCCCGGGGGAGAGCCGGTCGGAGCGCGGGGAGGCATCAAGCCGTCGTCGTCTTGAGCGTTTTGGTGCCGGACGTTTTGAGAGCGGCGCCGCGCGTCGCGGCGATCGGGCGAACCACGGAGATGCGCGCACGCGCCATGTCGCGGCCGTGCCGGGGGGCACGGGCGAAAAGGCGGGCGATGTCGAAGCTGTCCTGACGGACCATGACCATGCGCATCCTGCGGGCGACGCAGGTTCTCTGACCGAAATGCGCCGGCTCGTCAACCGTGCCGACGCGGTTGAAGGCGGTGCGCGGCGGTTTTCATGC
>JAEZMP010000583.1 GCA_023442215.1 Pseudomonadota bacterium | reverse complement strand
GCTCTACTTCATCAATACTACTTGCATAACATATGTTAGAGAATACTAAAATTGAAATTGCTACTAATAAAAATAATCTTGAGAATCTCTTCATAATTTTATCTCCTGTTTTAAATAAAATTGTATTAGCTAATACAATCTTAATATACCAATATATGAAAAATGTGTCAATAATTTGTAGTGATTTGAGTTATAAACATATGAAGTGTTGCAGTTTAATTTTAGCTACTGTCTAAAAGTCTTCGTAGTTCCCTTATAAAATATTCTAAATATAGGTATTTATATAAAAATATTGGAGATATATGGTATAATATTTGTAACTTGCAAGGAGGAAATCTATGTGTACACATACAGAATATGCTGAAGTACTTCGTGTTGGAGAGAAAAAAAGAGATGCATCCGATAGCATTAAAGGATTTTTATATCAAGATTTATTAGCAATTGAATTAATAATGAATAGTAATAATGATGACAAAATATACGTTGAGTGGGTAGAGGATATCTTAATAGAAAGTGCTAATCGTATATCACTTTATCAAGTAAAACATTATCCTGGAAGTGTGCTTACTTTACAGGATATTTATAAAAATATGTTTTATCAGTTTTTAAAGTATAAGTTATACGAAAATGAAAATAAAGAAGTTGAAACGTATTGCTTTTACCATGCAGATAAAGAAAAGGTTACAGATTATAATAAAGACAAGCTAGAGGAAATAATTAAAGAAAATGACTTAAAAACAATTGATAGACATAAAATTCAGAAAGAGCTTGAAGAATGTTCAAATATGGAGAATCGAGAAACACTGTTATTTGAAAAGGTTGCAGGAAAAGGCTTGCTTGACGAGTTGGAGTTCAGTACAGTAGAGAAAGGAAAAATTGAGGATTTAAGAGATAATCTAAAAAATAGTTTGTACAGTCTTTTTGAAACATCTATTATAAATGATGATTCAATTAATAGACTTGAAGATGAAGACATCAAGGAGTTGTTACTAGCGATGTCAGTTCACTATGTCCAAAAATCTTATTACAATAAACCTGAAGATTATGCATTGAGAAGGATGACAATAGAAGATTTTAATAATCATATAAATAGGATTTTTGTAGCGGATGTGCAGAAAAATACAGAAATTATTATTTCTTTGGTTTTAGGATATATTGATAATGCTTTTAACGATTTTATTTTTGAGATAAAGGATAATAATAATGCAAGAATTTATAAAGAAATTTATTTATCTACAAAAGACTACTTAAACAGCATTCTTAAGTGCAAGAGAAGAAGATTCAAGTTCCTAAATTCACTTAGCATTAATGGGGATAATGAGCTTATTTGGGGAAGATATAAAGAAAATTATTTTAACGAAAGAGATAAAATTATTGAGCATGAAGAAAGAATAGAATCGATAATAATTATGGCTTGGAAGATACTGTTTGATATTGATTGCAATGAGTATGGAAAATATATAAAGGAAAGTGACGATTGTTTCTTTTTTGACTTTGCTGATATTGAAGAAGCAAAACATGTAATAATGATTTCTTCATCGAGTAATAATCAGGAGAGAGTTTTGAGAAAGATAGTGCCTAGGCTTGCAAAAATGGAAGAGAGACCTGATAAATGGTATATGTGTGGAAAATTAAGGAGTAACTATAAGTATTCACTTGATGTTAACAAGATTAGGGATTTAGGTATGGATCCTAGAGTTTTATATGAGGAGAGTAACTTTTTTAAAATAGAATGTATGGATTGTGTTAATTCTGATTTTGGGAAAATGGAAATTAAAGATCCGGATTTAGAAAACTGTTTGTTTAAACTAAACTGTACTA
This sequence comes from Pseudomonadota bacterium, assembly GCA_023442215.1. Classification (GTDB taxonomy): domain Bacteria; phylum Pseudomonadota; class Alphaproteobacteria; order Rhizobiales; family Segnochrobactraceae; genus Pseudoxanthobacter. Next base: position 6,914 of record JAEZMP010000583.1, on the reverse strand, counting down.
AAAAGGGAGACGGAGTATGTACATAAAAGATTTTTTTACTGATGAATATAAATCTATATATATGTCGGAAGAGCCTATAAAAGCTTTTTTAGCAGAGATGGACAGTCAGGAAGAGCTTTTAGATTCTATAAGGAATGATGAATGTAGACCGAGATATGCTAAACCGTTGATAGATATTTATATACATGAAACAAAAAATGAAATGTTTTTAGTCTTAAATTGTATAGAACTTAATTATGAAGAAATTGAAGAAGTGTGTGCTGAGTGGGAACAAAATGTATTACACTTTGTAAATTTCGGTAAAGAATATCGTGATAATATAAAGTATTTGCAATATGAAATAAATTTGCTGATTTTATGTAGAGATGAAGAAGATTTAGCTGATGATTATTTTAGGTATGAAACAGAAAAATCTCTTAAAATATGCAGAAAATTATTTTTATTATGTAACGAAAATGGGAAAATAGATGAGAGTAATTGGAATATGATACCATTTTGTTTCTCTTCAATAGAAGAAAAAAATAGTGAGGAAACACAAAAGTTGGAGGAAGAGCTTAAAAATATAATTCAAATTGAAAATAAAATCCGTTCGATTTGTGAAAAAGTAGAATTTACAGATGAAGATAAAAAAATAATGCAGGAGTGGTTGATTGAATATGATAATAAATAAAGTGGTAATTGAAAATTTTAGAATATATAAATATAAAGAATTTGACTTCGGTAAAAATCAGCTGATACTTATTACTGGCGCTAATGGGTTTGGTAAAACTACATTAATAGATGCTATAGAATGGTGTCTTACTGGAGATATAGGAAGGATTAAGAGATGTTATAATGGGAGAAATTCAAATCAACCAGAAAAAAACAGACCAGAAAATAAGAAAGGTATAATTAAAAATACGCTTTGCAAACCAAATGACATAGTTAAGGTAACTATTACTTTAATTATTGATAATGTTGAGGTGACTATTTATAGAGAACAAAAAGAAGATAGTTTATATACTAATACAGAATTGAAATTTGAAAATGCAACACCTGATATAAAAGAAAGAATTAAGAATTATTGTTCGCGTGATAATTTCTATAATTATCATGTATGTGATACATTTAAATCCTATGAGTTTTTGAACTCAAAAAGGCAAGAGGTGAAAGAAAAATTTGAGAATTTTATTAAGCCACATTCCTTAGCTGATAGTTTAAGTAAGAGGCTTGAACTTTTATATGAAGAACTAAAAAATGGTATCGAAAGCAAAGAAAAATCTATAATTAATACTGATGATTATAAGAAAGAGTTAGATTTAATAAAAAAAGAATTTAAGCAATTAGATTATCCGAAAATAAAAATCTTTGAAGAAGAGAACTTAAATATAGAAAATGAAAATATTGAGGAAATAGAAAAGCAACTGCTTAAAATAAAGAAATGTGGATATAATGTAGTTGCTTCTAAAATAGAACATGTTATGTTATATTATCAGGCAGTAGAGAAAGCTGAAGAAATAAATAAATTGATTGGAATTTCTACTACTTTGGAAAATGATTTGAATATTACGATATCAAATTCATATTATGATTCAACAAAGCTAGATGAAATAAATAATAAGATTAAGGTTATATCAGATGAAAAACAGAGAATAGAAAATGTAAAGAAAATAGTACAAATTGATACTTCTATTCAACCAGATATATATGCAGAAATATCAGATTATGTATCAGTCCAAATAGCTGATTTTGCAAAGATGAAAGTTGAAATAAACAATAAGCAAAGAATAATAGAAGATAAAGAGAAGGGAAACGAGATAATTGCTGCTTTGTCAAGTTTAGTTGCAGGCAGAGATGGATTATTAAAATATAAGAATGAAGGTAATATTAAATGCCCGCTTTGTGGTTCAAAAGAATACTTTCAAAATATAGTTAAGTCTGATGAACTTGCAAAAGAAGCTCAAGCGTATCTTGATAAAAGTAATTCGGATCTTGGAGCGATGAAAAAAGAAAAACAATACCTTGAAACCGATGTTAACACAAAATTTGAAGCTTTGAAAAAATATATAGTTAAACATTTTGAAGAAAAATTAAAAATTCTTGAAGATCAAAATACGGTATTTAATAATTATTATATTAAAACTAAGAGTTTTTTTGAGAAACTGAAAAATTTAGATATAAGTATTGACTCTAAATACATTGAAAATCTTGAAATTAAAAAGAATGATTTAGACAAAATAGAATCGGAAAAGGATGCAGTTAATTCTGAATTAGATCTGATTAAAAATATTTTAACAGCAAATCAACTAAGTTATAGCTTAGAAAATATATCTTCAGAATCACTAAAAAAATTACGATTAGATGTACAATCACTCATAAACCAATCTGTTTTGGTAATAAACTTTACATTTGATGGATTTAATAAAAAACTGCTATTTATTAATAATTTAATAAATAACAAGAAGATAATACAAAAACAATTGCAGATTAGCAAAATTGAAGAACAAAACCAAAAAACTATAATTGAAATTGATAATATGAAGAAAGCAAAAGAAAATGCTAAAGTAATCCGAGATTCGATTGAAGCTAAAAAGACTCGCATTGAAAAGCTTGAACTCGAAGCAGTAGGACCATATTTGTATAAGATTTTTTCAAAAGTTATTAAACATACTAATGTAAAGAAAATAAACTTTAATAGAGATGGTTCAAAAAATGAAGGAGGAGCAACCTTTTCAGACCAAGATGGGAATAATATCCTTAACACACTTAGTCAAGGGCAATTTGGTGTATTTATGCTTTCATTCTTTTTTGCAAATATGTTTAAGCGAAAAGAAGAAACAGAATTTAAAACATATTTTGTTGATGATATAACAAGCTGTATGGATGATATGAATGTACTTTCTTTTGTAGACATAATAAAATATCAATTATATCAAAAAGATGGAGTAATAAATCAATTTTTCTTTTCTACATGCAGTGATGATTTGGAAAGGCTGTTTATACATAAAATGAAAAGTTTTGGTATAAAATTTGTTAATATTAAGTTTAAATCTTATTCAAGGGGAGAAATATTAAATAGTCAAGGTAAAATAGAGCACTTTTAGTATTTGTTTAAGTGAAGTAAGCTGAAATACTCAATATTATTAACATGAAGAAAAAATATACATAATAACTTAAAAGACAAGGATAGTAAGATTGATGCTAATACATGTCCGAAATGTGGCGATAACTTAGTTCTGAGAAACGGAAAGTATGGTCAGTTCAGAGGTTGCAGTAACTATCCTAGGTGTAGGTTTGTTGTAAAATAGAACAGAAGATTTAAGTGTAAATGGTTTTCATAAATATGTGTGAGGATAATGTTTAAGAATACTATAATGTTATAAGGGGATTAGGTATGCACAAAGAACAATTTGAATCATTTATTAAGTTTCATGAAGAAATTCAAAAGAATAGATTTAAACCAAGAATATATCGTGGGGTTTGTAATCATAATTATCCTTTAAAACCTAAGATTGGTTGGTTGCCGCTCCTTCCTAATAAAAGCCGTGAAATTGAAGAAATCGAACTATTTAATCGTTTTAAACAAGCAGCTGTTTTGCATACATATGATAGACCTAAAAACGACTGGGAATGGTTAGCTCTTTCACAACACCATGGATTACCAACACGTCTGCTTGATTGGACAGATAATCCTCTTGTAGCATTGTTTTTTTCAGTTTTTGAAGCATCTAATGAGGATAGTGTTGTTTATGTTTTTGAAAACCCAACGTGGATCAATATAGATAAATATGAGTCTCCATTTAATATAGATAATGTTGGGCGTGTAGACATACCTCATGTTACGCCAAGGATTAGTACCCAAAGTGGGTTTTTTACTATTCATCCAAACCCAGAAATTGAATTAGATAATGATAATATAAAAGCAATAATTATTCCCAATAATATGCGTAGGGATATTAAACAAATGCTTCATAACTATGGCATAAACCAGATGACTATTTTTCCTGGACTAGATGGTGTTGCAAATCATCTAAAATGGCTGAGGTCAGAGCTATACTAAAGAGAAGGTAATGAGGCATATATTAAAGAATATTAGTTAACACGAATGAAATAGTGGGGTATAACAGACCCAAGCTCGATATTGAAGTGGTCTGGAACACTCCTTATTTAAATATTGGGATAACTGAGGGGGATGAGTTGGCGGTGTAAAAATCCACGATTATATTAACTGTTAAATACTAATGGTTTTTAGGAGGCAAAAATGACGCTACACGGGGCATGTATTAAAACGCATAATGTTACAAAACTCGTTTGTTTTTAGTGACCCTGACGGTAATACAGTTAGTTTATTTAAAATCTCAATAAATAACTTGCTGTACATATCACTATAATGATATTAAGTAAAATCGTTTTATATATTGGAGGCTGTAATATGGAATTTAGAGTAATATCATTGCCAGCATTTAAGGCTGCATCATCAGGTGCAGACGTAAATTTTGATTTCTCTCCTAATGGTATATTAGGCAAATTTAATGAGTATTTTTCAGCTATCAAACCATCTGACAGGGATAGTTTTTTACCACGGGATTTTTTGTATTTTGATGAAGAAAAGCAGGGAATGGTTTGGATGTGGGCATTAAGTGAAGATATGTATGACGGTGGAAATGAAGTGCTTGATTTTGAGGGAGGCTATTACTTAACTTATGTATACAAAGACGGAGACGAAGAAACTAACAGAAAACTATATGGTGAAGCTATGAAATATATCGAAGATTCAGAAATATTTGAACTTGATGTTAGATCAAATCACTATGCAATGGGGCACATTATTACACCTGCTGAGATTATTGAAGCTCAGGGTTGGGCACAAATGGAAACATTTATCCCAATCAAACTGAAAGACAAATAATTCTACTTCCCATTAATAATATTAATCAGAATTTGTTTTGCTTCACTAAATTTATTAACCCAGAACCAACATAACATAAGCTTGAAAAGAAGAGCATAAGTAAAAGAGAAGACCCAAAATCTTCTCTTTTATAAAATGGTGCGGACGGTGGGACGTTGCCCAAGTTCAAGCCCCAAAAAAAACGACACAAAAAAAGCAACCGATATCTCATATCGCTTGCTTTTTAAAATTGGTGCGGACGGTGGGACTTGAACCCACACGGTCTCCCATACGCCCCTCATGGGGGTGTTACTTTATGGTAAGGTATTCATAGATAGATACTTTTTTTAGTGTTTTTTTAAATAAAGATTATATTCTTTAGATTATGAATTGTAAATTATAAAAATCATCATCTCAATGAGACAAATAATAATATAAATGGGAAATTATATACAGATGTTAAGAAATATTAAAAATATTATATAATTGATAATATACTAAAAAAAGGGATGACTGAACGGTGAAAGTTTTTTTAAGCTGATCTGGATTAAATAGCAAGATAGTTGCATTAAGTTTAAAGGTTACTTTATTAGATGTTATGGTATAGCTCTGTCAAAAAAATGTTTGCGAAGAACTTAAGAAGGAAGGATATTCATGCTTGGTTTGAATACTGAGCGTGGATTCCCAAGCGAAACCTTTTACAAAAACAATGGGTATAAACAAAAAGAAAGCAATATCTTTATGTATAAGCATATATAAGCTGCTGTTAGCTCTATGGCTTTCTGTGTCTACAATATTATATTGACACCAATATTTAAGAAATAAGAAAATTGTGAATAACATTATGGATAGATATACAAATTATTTTTTTCAAAGTAGTTAGATATAATTAAGGAAATAGCAATAAGGAGGAAAAGTTCAGTGGAACTATTAGAAATAGAACAAAATACAGGAATTGGTAAAATAAAACTAGGCATGGAAAGAGATGATGTTTATAGAGTTTTAGGAAAAAAAGGAGATAGCAGTTCAAATATTGAATGGATAGAAAATTATCATATAGAATATCGGTACAACAAAGTAGTTTTTATTGAGATACCCAATTCGGCATCAGACAATAATTTTGTTTTGTTTAGGGGAGTAGATATTTTTAGAACTGAAGCAAAATTGCTTGTAAAGTATATTACTGAATATGGCAAATATGACGAAACCGATTTGGAATTGGGGTATACGTATCGTTTTCCTTCTTTAGGGATAAGTCTCTGGAGACCTTCCATATTTGAGTATGAGATGATAAATAATAAAGACTTTAAAGATATGCCAAAAGAAATTCAACTTGACCAAATGAAATACCTATTCTTTGAATCTGTATGTGTATATGTAGCAGATTACTATACCAAATAGATATAGAAAATGGTAATATCCCTATGTTTAAATAACTGAGGGGGTGGAGGAGGTGGTTTGAGTGTTACCAGTACTTGGTAATAGTGCATCAAACTAATCAATGTTAATAGATAAAATCATAATAAAGGAAACCGATGAAATAGGGGAGTATAACAGACCTAAGCTTGATATTGAAGTGGTCTGGAATACTCCTTATTTAAATGCTGGAATAACTGAAGGGTTGGAGGAGGCGGTTTAAGTATTCATGATAATAGTAACTGCTAAACAATAATACTGTTGACTCCAGTTAATTCCAAATGTAGAATTAGATCATAGCTTTTCGAACCAAGTATGAGTATTTAGATAATAAAAGTGATGAGGTGAATTATATGCTAATTCTTACATCCAACGGTATTTCTTCAACAGATTGCATATTATTTTCACCAATGTCCATCTCATCATACATGTGAAAAATAATCGCATTATCTGCATAAGGTAAACCGTTCCAAGTCCAAAGTTCACAACCAGTGGTAGCATTGTAATCACTATATTTTAAGGAAGTAAGAAGTTTATAAGGTTTAAAATCTTTTTCTTTAAGGTTTTTATAATAGAGTTTTGTTGGAGTAAAATCAGAGATATTATTATGGGATAAGTATAGATGCTCAAG
>JAEZMP010000546.1 GCA_023442215.1 Pseudomonadota bacterium | reverse complement strand
TCCATCTCCAGCTATACATAGTTCGCCTGGAATTCCTATAGTCTGGAGCCATTTGTTCTTACCCATAATATAAATCCTTGTATTTGCAATAGGCTTTCCAATGTTTATGTTATTCATCGGCTGAATCTCTTTTATTGTAGACCAAATTGTAGTTTCAATAGGACCATACATGTTGTATATTTTCGCCTGTGTCAATTTCCTTATGGAATTATCCAAACCTTTCGGAAATACTTCACCTCCAACCATAATTGTTTTTACTTTCTCAAGGCAGGTTAACCTGTCTCCATAGTTCAAAAGCAATTGCATCCTTGAGGGAGTAACCTGTAGCATATCTACTTCCTCTGAAATAATTAATTCATTTAAAATCCTTGGGTCCTTCTGATCCGTCTCATCGGCAATTACAACTCTCATTCCTTGGGTCAATGGTAGCAAAGTCTCTAGTACAAAAATGTCGAAGCATATTGTCGTTAGTGCCAATATCGAACTCATTGGAGAAAAATCAATTTTATTAATGATACCTTGAATAAAATTATTAACCGACTTGTGTTCAATGGCAGCACCCTTTGGTTCACCCGTAGATCCTGATGTATAGATTACATAAGCTAGATTCCTAGGTGTATTGACAATATTGAGGTTTGATTTATCAGCCTCATATATCTCCTCATCATCAATGTATATACTTTCTTTATCAAAACTTACATAGTGTAAGAACCTATTTTTAGTAACTAAAATCTCTGCTCCGCTGTCAGCTAGCATATACTTTATACGTTCAGCAGGATAATCCGGGTCTATTGGAAGATAAGCACCACCTGCCTTAAGCACTCCGATTATTGATATAATCATGTCAAAAGATCTTTCTACCATGATACCAACGACACTATCAGCTTTTACACCTTTAGATACTAACTTTCTTGCTACCTGATTTGCCTTTTCGTTAAGTTCTTTGTAGGTTAATGTCTCTCCTTTGAATACAAGTGCGACCTTACAAGGGTTCTTTTCTACCTGTTCTTCTAATAATTCCTGAATAACCTTATTTTGAGGATATTCGGCTCTTGTATCGTTAAAATCAAATAAAACTTTCCTTGTCTCCTCCTCTGAAAATAAATCCAGTTTAACAAGCTTAATATCAGCATTTTCTGTCACCAAAGTATAAAAGCGTATGATACATGCAGCTATCTTGTCTAAAGTATTCTTCTCATACAGATTTGAACTATATTCAATTTCTAGCTCTAAAAAATCATCAGACTTTATAAAGGAAAAACACATATCTGCTTCTATACCTGAATTTAATGGTAAATTATGTATATTTTTAAGTAATACAATTGTTTTAAATTTAGCAAATATTCCATTGTCAAATTGTAGATCAAGCAGTTCTGCCAGTCTTTCAAAGGGAATATTTCTATATTTTCTGGCATCACCTACTGTTCTCCTTATATCTAAGAGTAAGTCTTTAAAGCTCCAGTCCTCTTGGAACTTAGTCCTCAGAGGTGAAACATTATTTTCATCACTTCCATCTCCATTATCTTTTTTAAATGAGGGCATTCCCAGCACAATATCATCATTTCCAGTGTACCTGTAAAGCAAGTACTTTATACCGCATAGTAAAATCATATATACAGCATAATCCGAGTTGCTACCCATTTCATACATACCTTTAGATACACTTTCCGGAAGTATATATTTTATAGTGGTCTTCTCAGGCTTTTCAAGTTCCTCCTGCAAAAAATCCATAGGAAAGCTGCTTATAGTAAAATCACCACTTAATTTGTCTAACCAGTATTCCTTCTCTTCTTTGAATTTCCCACTTGACATCATAATATTACTAGTAAAATTGTCCATATCCAATTCTCCTTAATTACACAATAATACCCTAATCTACTCATCATTTTCACAGGTTAAACACAACATCTTCATCTTCTCCATACATCGGTTTGAGGAACTTCTCACTCTGAAGATCTATATCTTCAATTTTTACATTTGTATTATTGACAATAGTCTCTAGTACACTTATATAATCCTGCAGTATTCTTTCAGCTGTATTCTTTTTGAACAGCTTTGTGTTGTACTCTAGGTTGAATTTAATTTCCTCCGCAGTTGACCTAGCTTCCAAGGTAAGATCATAATCGGCTATATTGTATACCTCATCATAAAAGGTACACTTAAAGTTTTCTACATTCTTGTCATTTTCCGTAATATTTTGAAGCACAAATATAGTATCGAACAAGGAATGCCTCCTTGAACTTCTTGGCAGTTTTAGCCTGTTTGTAAGCTCAGTGATTGGATAGTCCTGATTTTCAAAGGCTTTAATTGTATTTTCCTTGACATCTTTAATAAACTCACTGAATTTTTTTCCTCTGACAGGATAATTCCTCATAGGAAGCGTATTAATAAATACCCCCATAATTTTGTGCAATTCCTGTAACGGTCTCCCCATTACCGGAGAACCTACAATGATATCCTCCTGAGTAGTATATTTTGAAAGTAGTACGTTATATGCTGCCAGTAATATCATATAAAGTGATGCTCCATATTCAATAGATATAATTTTAAGCCTTCTTGTCAATGCTTCATCTACGTATGCTACTACAATGTTACCTTCAAAATTCAGGTTATCTGATCTCTGATAGTCTGTTGGTAAGTTTAAAACAGGTATTTTCTCATTGAAAGCTCCAAGCCAGAATTCTTCCTGCTGTTTAAGCATTTCCGTTTGCATAAGTTGATGCTGCCAAACTGAGTAGTCCTTGTACTGAAGTCTTGGTTCAGGTAACTTTTTGCCTATATAAAGTTTTACTAATTCCTCTTGAAAAATTTCTGCTGAGACACCGTCTGTTACTATATGATGCATATCATACATAAGCACATATTTCTCCTCTGCCAGCTTAATAATTCCAACTCTTATCAAAGGCGGTTCACTAAGACTAAAAGGACGACTGAAGCTCTTCACAATATCCCAATAAGTATCTTCATTGCCTTCCATATACTCTAATTTGAAGTCAATATTCTTCCAAACCTTCTGCATAATCTCTCCATTTTTAAACTCAATGGATGTTCTGAGTATTTCATGCCTGTCAACTAATGTTTTACAAACATTCTCCAGTTGTTGTATATCCAGCTCACTTTCCAATAATGCTGCTCTAAAGAGGTTATAGCTGGTATCATTAACATTCTGTCTATTTAGCATAAACATCATTCTTTGTGCATAGGATGCTGGGTAAAAATCACTTTCTTCCACACGTTCAATTTCGGGGTAGATACTTTCATTTTTAGCTATACCGTTTAAGTAATTCTCCTCTATATACCGTCCAAGCTCGTCAATGGTAAGATATCTAAGTAAATCTATAGGGTTGATATAATTTTCTATTTTCTCACTGATGCTGTTTGCAATGTGAATACCTAAAATTGAATCACCACCCAGTTCAAAATAATTGTCATAGACATTTATTTCTTCGAAACCTAATTTTTCACCCCATGCTTGAGCTATTAACTTTTCTGTTTTGGTATATTCTCCATTACTTCTCCCAGTAAGTTTTACTTCACCGATAAAACCGTTTGTTCTTAATTCCAATTGCTTTAAATTCTTGTAGGTAGGCCGTGTATTCTCTTCTATTGAAGTACGGATTTCCTCAGAAAGTCCTATTTGAGAACTTTCCAATAAGTATCTCCCGACACCTTGTAAATTTAGATTTCCAACCAACCCTCTTTTTATATCATTATTAATTAATTTTTCAAATCCCTCTAGCCCCATTTGCGTAGTAAGAGTTGTAAAGATAGTATCAATTGCATGACCGCTGTTTGCCGCCATACCGACTTCCTTCCATGTAGTCCAGTTTATAGTAAGTGTTTTTTTACCCCTTTTGTTCCTGTAGAAAGCGTATGAATCCATGTAAGAATTTGCAGCTACATAATCACTCTGTCCGTACATGCAAAACATAGTAGCTACAGATGAAAACAACACAAAGAAGTCCATATCATCAGATTGTGTCAGCCTATCTATTATCCATGTACCATTTATCTTGGGAGAAAGTATTTTTTTCAGCATTCTTTCATCTCGTTCAGACATTAGGCTCTCACCGGATATTCCGGCGCCATGAATAATTCCGTTTATTCTGCCATACTTTTCCCTTAGTTGATTCAATACAATTCTCATTTCACTGATGTTTGAAACATCCACACTGTAAAGCTCTACTATAGAACCATTTGACTCTATTTCCATGATGCCCTGTAATTTTTTGATAAGCTTTTTATCTTTCCTGTTGTTAATAATGTCGTCCCATTTTTCACGTTCAGGTATTTGAGTACGGTTTAATAGGGCTAGATTTACTTTGTTTTCAGATGCCAAATATTTGGCAAACTCAAGACCAATTCCGCCAGTTCCACCGGTTATTATATATATTCCTTGCTCTTTAATATCAAGCTTAAAATCTTTATCGCTCTCAAGGCTAAGACTGCAGAACTCTTCCACATATCTTATTCCATTACGATAAGCCACTATACTGTCAACTTCCTTTGAATTAATTTCCATCAGTATTTCTTCTACATCAGTATACCTGTCTATGTCCAAGCCTCTGCACTTCAGAGAAGGATACTCCTTTTCGACCACCTTTCCCATTCCCAACATCGGAGCATTCTCAGGATTTATTCGTTCTTCCCTGCCAGTGACCTCATTTGCATATTCAGAAACCAATAGAATATCAATATCATTTTTAATATCCTTTTCTATAATAGCCCGTACCATATAAAGTAAGCTGTACAATCCTACCTTTTGGCTCTTCTCCAGTTCTTCTAGGTTATCAATCTCTTTTTTACCCTCTAAGGTATACATATGTACTATATGCGCAAAATCCTTCTGCTGCAATGAATCCAGAAGTCTGATATAGTCTTCCTCAGTACCTTTTATGCAAATACAATTATTATCTATTACGTTGAATTTATCGCCAAGCCCTACCTCCACAACATCGTTACCTGCCGCTCTGAGTTTGCTAACCAGTTCATCTCCAATTTTACCTGAATTTTTGAAAACTAATATAGAACCCTTCAGCTTCATCATGTTTATGTTCTGCAGTTCCTTATTCTTCCAGCGCATTGTGTAATATCCGTCTACAAAGGTGTTATTTTCCATTTTTTTAGGAACGGCATTTACATTAAACCAGCAAAAGTTTTCATCAAAGGGATAAACAGGAAGGCTTATTTTATTTGGTTTTTCATTGTTATATAAATTTTCCCATCTAATCTCAGCACCTTTTATATAACACTGACATATTTCTTCTAACACCTTACTGTCACGTTTACCCGTTTCTATAAATTCATTTATTTTAAGTGCGGCCGTCCTGTTCAACGCAATACGCTCTCTTTCGGAAATATCCCCCGGTCCTTTATCTTCTCTGTTTTCCCGTACCAGTCTATGTTCACCACAAAATATATATGGTTCACTTTCTTCTAAAAAGTTGATTTCGCAAAGTCTCTTTATTTTTTGATTCAGATCCTCTACGCTATCAATAATCAGAGCAAGCCTGATTTCATAATGACCTCTTCCTGTATTGGCAGTAAAGCAAATGTCTTTTATATTACACGTTGATCCTTTTTCAATAAACTCGTTGTACCTGCAAATTAAAACTTGTAGTGAAGTCTCACTTTTTGCAGAAAGAGTTAAAACATTTAGCTCATCTTGTACTGCTGTTTGAAATTTTTCTGTATCTCTTTCAATAGCTTCCGTATTATTATCTGCCTTTTCTTTTTTTGGTATTTGGCTATCACCTAAAATAGGAAGATACTCTTCCAGTACAATATGGCAGTTTGTCCCACTAAGTCCAAAAGAACTAACTCCACATCGCCTAGGATGGTCGTCTGTTTTCCAGTCTCTAGCCACTGTGTTAACATAAAATGCAGAATTACTGAAATCTATCTTTCTGTTTGGTCTTGAAAAATTAATAGCAGGTGGAATCTTTTTGTTTCTAAGAGCCATTACCGCCTTTGTCAATCCAGCCAACCCCGCGCATTCATAAAGATGTCCTATGTTAGTCTTAACCGAATTTATAGCACAAAACTGCTTTTTATCGGTATATTTTTTGAATGCTTCCTGAAGTCCTTCCATCTCAAGTAAATCTCCGAAGTTTGTAGCTGTACCGTGAGCCTCAATATAGGATATTGTTTCGGGATTAATGTCAGCATTCTTCCATGCACGCATTATAACATCAGACTGTGAGGCAGAATTGGGTGCTGTTATACTTATTGACGTACCATCATGATTTATAGCACTGCCTTTGATTACCGCATATATATTGTCCTTGTCCGCTTTCGCTTTACTTAAAGGTTTTAACATTATAGAAACAATTCCTTCACCCCAGCCCATTCCATCAGCAGTATCATCAAAAGTCCTTGTTCTGTTATCAGATGCAATTACTCCTAGATCTTCACTATCATCATAGATAGGTAGTAAATTAACTCTTACCCCAGCAGCAATAGCCATTTCACAGTCTCCATTCTTTAGAGCCTGGCAAGCTAGATGAACTGAAACGGTTGATGATGAGCATGTAGTATCCAGAACCATAGTCGGTCCTTTCAGGTCCAATAGGTATGATACTCTGGAAGGCATAATTGAAGATTTATTTCCCATAACTGAAACAGATATGGAAGAAGGATCTGCCTCCGCTATCAAATCTCTATAAGATGAATTGGAATTGTAGCCTACATAAATACCTGTTCTGCTCCCCTTAAGTTTATTCCCTCCATAACCTGCATCTTCAATAGTCTCCCATACTGTCTGCAAAAAAAGTCTTTGTGAAGGATCCATAAGATTTGCTTCATTAGGAGATAACCGGAAAAACTTGTAGTCAAAATTGCTTATATTATCAAGATAAGAGCCTTTGAGACATTTTATATCCGTATCAGATTCGCCCATATGGTAAAGCATGAAGCTGTATAAATCTTTTTTTCTACTCTCTGGAAATTCTCTTATACAATCAACCCCATTAACTATATTGGACCAATATTCGTCTAGATCCCGTGAACCAGGGAGTCTAGATGATATTCCGATAATTGCGATATCATCAACTAACACAGCTACATCCCTACGGAGTATTGTAACCAGTTGCACTGCTAATTCCTTGTCTATTTTTCCGGTTGTCATTCCTTTTATAATCAAATTATAAAACTTCTCCATAATACCTCCTTATAGCCATTCTCAGCATTAGCCTTCAATTAAGCTATTAATCACATCTTCTGGACTCATATTGCCCTTCTCTATTTCATCAAAAAGCTTTCGAGTTTCATCTTCAATGTTGTCTTCTTCTGTTATTGGACTATTATTGCTGCATTCATCCGAAATGAATTGTGAAAGTTTGTAAATAGACGTATATTCAAACAGTTCCAGCAGTTTTATTTTTCCCGGAAATTGAATCTCAATAATATTGTGCAAACGGTTTAACATTATTGAGTCTCCTCCAAGTTCAAAGAAGCTATCATAAATGTTTATTTCACTTACCCCAAGAACTTCACTATATGCTAGTGCCAGTTTTTCTTCTATTTCTGTATAACTTTCATTTTCACCGCCAACCAGCTTTAAATTTTCAAATTTCGCCTTAAGGTATGCATCAATATTTTTTTTCGTTTTTTCTATAGCACTTCTCATCTTGGCTGGTAGTTTCAGATTCGCATTATTCAGTTCAATAATGGAGTCTGCTCCATAGTTAAGCTCCCCGATTAGTACTCG
>JAEZMP010000513.1 GCA_023442215.1 Pseudomonadota bacterium | reverse complement strand
GTCCGAGATCGCTGCACTGAAAGGCGGCGAGGGCGGCGTCGTTTCCGTTGGAGCCGTGATGGCGCCTGCCATCGAGGCTCTGGTGGCGGCGATCGAGTCCGTGCGCCGCCGCCTGCCGCGGCTGGAGATCTTCGCGCAGGTCGAGACGAGCGACGTTCTTTCCGAGGCGCTGCTTGCCTCGCGCCTCGACTTCGTGATCGCTCGCATTCCGTTCTTCGCCGATCCCGCACCGTTCGACTACCGCGAGGTCGGGGCGGAGGAGGCGTGCCTCGTCGTGCGCGCCGGCCATCCGCTGGCCTTGCTGGATGCGGTGACCCCGCGCGACCTGGAGAACCGCGACTGGGTGCTGCAGCCGCGTGGCTCGCTGCTGCGGCGCAGCCTCGAGGCCATGATGGTGCGCAACGGCGTCGCCCCCCCGGATCGCATCGTCACGACCGGCTCGTTCCTGATGACGATGGTGATGGCCGCCAAGACCGATTCCATCGCGCCAATGGCGACTTCGGTCGCAGACCTGATGATGTCGGCCGGGCAGTTCTGCAAGCTACCCCTGACCGAGCGGGTCATGGTCGAGCCGTTTGGGCTGATCAAGGCAAAAGGAAGGAAGCTCTCGCCGGCAGCGGAGGTGCTCTATCAGGCCGTCGCGGCGCAATTGATGCCGGGATAGCTTGATATCGGCGAGGGAAAGCCCAGATCAGAAGACGTTCTTCCTGCCGGAGAGCTTCGTCGGAAACAGATCACGCGTGGCGGACAGGTGGAACGCGGCGGGCAAGTAACATGAAGCAGGCATATCCACCGGACGGAGAGACGGAAGGCGGCGCTGTCCGGAGACGGTCGCCGCGACTGCCGCGGGCGTCGACGCTGCGTGGACGCGCACGTCCGGTCAGCGGCACCATGCAGGAGCACGGGTTCAGCCTCGACGGCATCGCGGTCGATCCGTCCCTGCCGGAGGAGGACCGTCTCTATGCCGCGATCCGCGACGGTCTGTCGGCCGGCCGCCTGATGCCCGGTCAGGGCATCGGCGTCCGCGCGCTCGCCGAGACCTTCGGCATCGGCCCGGCGGCCGCGCGGGAGGCGACGCGGCGGCTTGCCGCCGAGGGCGCGGTTCTCTTGTCGGACAGCCGCATAGAGGTGCCGCCGCTGTCGCTCGATTGCTTCGAGGAACTGATGCAGGCCCGGCTGTTGCTGGAGCCGGCCTGCGCCGTGCGGGCGATGCCCTATGTCGACCGAGGCCTTCTTGGCCGCGTGCACGACTACGACGCGATAGCGCGGCGGGCCGCCATCAGCGGCGACGCCGAAATCGGCATGATGGCGAACCATCGGTTCCACTTCGAAATCTACCGGGCCGCGCCCTCCCATGTGCTCGTTCCGCTCGTTGAGCGCATCTGGATGCGCTTCGGCCCGTTCATGCGCGCGGTCTATGGCATGGCGGGAACGCCCGAGCCGCCGCTGCAGCATGCCGCCATCATCGCCGCCATCAAGCGACGCGATCCTGAAGCGCTGAAGGCGGCGGTTGCCGAGGACATCCGGTCCGGGCTGTCGGTCTTCGACACCGCGATGTCGGCACGGCGCTGAGACGCGCTCCGGCGGCGGTGATGAGCCCGCCGAGCCCGCATCGATCGCGCCGCGGCCCGCTATGCTTCCGTCTCGAAATCGGATTTGATCGGCGCGCTTTAAACGCGGTCCGGTGCAGTCGTGCGGCCGGACGCCCCGCAGCCTGCCGAACGGACATCATGGCTTCCCAACCCGATCATTCCGCCTCGAGGTTCCACGCCTTCGAAAGCGCCGCGGCGACGCTCTATGCCGCCGAGGCCGCGGTCTATTCCGAACGCCGGCCCCGCTCATCGGCGACGTGCCGCAACCGCGGCGCCGGCTTCATCGCCAACGTGCCGCTGCACTGGATGCTCGACTGGCCGATGCCATTTCCGATGGTCGTGGCCGAGGCCGAGGGCGTGCACATCGCCGACATCGACGGAAACCGCCTGACGGATTTCTGCCTCGGCGACACCGGCGCGATGTTCGGTCACGCCCCACCGCCGGTGATGCGGGCCCTCGCCGGGCTTGCGAACCGGGGCTTCACCTTCATGCTGCCATCGGCCGATGCGTTCGCGGTCGGCGACCTGCTGGCCGCGCGCTTCGGACTCTCGCACTGGCAGGTGGCGACCACGGCGAGCGACGCCAACCGGTTCGCCATCCGCACTGCGCGCGCCGTGACACGCCGCGCCAAGGTGCTGGTGTTCGACGGCTGCTATCACGGCACCGTCGAGGACACCCTCGTCGATCTCGTCGACGGCCGCACCATCGCGCGCCGCAGCCTGATCGGGCAGGTCGCGGACCTGTCGCAGACGACGGTGGCGATCCCGTTCAACGATCTCGACGCCCTGCGGCAGGCGCTTTCCGCGGGAGACGTCGCCTGCGTCATCGCGGAACCGGTGATGACGAACTGCAGCATGATCCTGCCGGAACCCGGCTTCCACGAGGCGCTGCGCGCGCTGACCCGCGCTGCCGGAACGCTGCTGTTGATCGACGAGACCCACACGCTCTCCACGGGGCCGGGCGGCTACACCCGCGTTCACGAGCTGGAACCCGACCTGATGGTGATGGGCAAGCCGATCGCCGGGGGCGTCCCGGCGGCAGTCTGGGGCATGACGCAGGCCGTTTCCGAGGCGTTCGCGGCGGCGCGCGACCGCGACGAGCACGGCCACTCCGGCATCGGCACCACGCTGTCGGGCAGCGCGCTGCAACTCGCCTGCCTCAGGGCCTGCCTTGAGGAGGTCATGACCGAAGAGGCCTATGCCGCGATGCTCGACCGCGCCGCCGAGATCGAGGCGGGGCTGGCGTCGGTCATCCGCTCGTTCGGCCTGCCTTGGCACGTCGCCCGGGTCGGCGCGCGGCTCGAGGTGGTGTTCCGGCCGGAGCCGCTGCGCAACGCCGCCGAGGCCCGTGCCGCGGCGATGCCCGAGACCGAGCGGGCGCTGCACATGATGCTGCTCAACCGCGGCTTCCTGCTCACCCCGTTCCACAACATGGTGCTCGTCGGCCCCGGCGTGACGAACGCAGAGGCGGCAGCGTTCGTCGCCGCGTTCGCGGATGCGGTGGCCGAGCTTTCCTCGTCCGCGGAGGCGATCCGATGAGCATCCAGGCCCCCGATGCCGAGGCCATCCGCCCGCGCGGCGCAGCACCCGTGGAGGAAGCGCAGGAATTCCTCGATGCCCATCCGGAAATCGTGGCGATCGATCTCGTCCTCGACGATGCCAACGGCATCGGGCGGGGCAAGATCGTGCGCCGCCACGAACTGATGGCGATCTATCGCAACGGCCGCCATCTGCCGGGCTCGATCCTCGGCCTCGACGTGACCGGCGAGGACGTGGAGGAAACCGGCCTCGTCTGGTCGGACGGCGATGCCGACCGCCGTGCGTGGCCCGTTCCGGGCTCGCTCGTCGTCATGCCCTGGACATCGCCGCCGCGGGCGCAGGTGCAGCTCACGCTGCATGAACTCGACGGTTCGCCGATGATGGCCGATCCGCGCCATGTGCTGGCGTGGCAGGACGAGAGCCTGAGGCGTCAGGGGCGCCGGCCGGTGCTCGCCTTCGAGCTCGAGTTCTATCTGCTCGACCGGGAACCCGGCGCCGACGGAGCGCCGCAGCCGGCAAGGCTGCCGGTGACGGGCGAGCGGCCGGACACCATCCAGGTCTACGGCGTGCAGGAACTCGACAGGCTGGAGCCGTTAGTCGACGCCGTGTACCGCGCCGCCGAGGCGCAGCGGCTGCCTGTCGAGACCATGATCTCCGAATATGCGCCCGGCCAGTACGAGCTGACCCTGCGCCACCGCGACGACGCGCTGCGCGCCGCCGACGACCTCGCGATGCTGAAGCGGCTGCTGCGGGGCCTCGCCGCGCGTCACGGAATGATCGCGAGCTTCATGGCGAAGCCCTTCGCCGACAGGGCCGGTTCCGGCATGCACCTCCACGCGAGCCTTGCCGACGAGACCGGCGCGAACCTGTTCGCCGACCGCGACGGGCAGGTGGTGCCGCTGCTCGCCAGCGCCGTCGCGGGCCTGCTCGACACCATGGCCGATGGAATGTTGGTGTTCGCACCTCATCAGAATTCCTGGCGCCGGTTCTCCGCGGGAAGCTACTCGCCGATCGCCCCGAACTGGGGAACCAACAACCGCAGCGTCGCCGTGCGCCTGCCGGCAGGGCCGGCGCCGACCCGCCACCTCGAACAGCGCGTCGCTGGCGTGGATGCCAATCCCTACCTCGTCGGGGCCGCGATTCTGGCGGGCATGCGACAGGGAATCGACCGTGCGCTCGACCCGGGCGAGCCGGTGTCCGGAAATGGCTATGCCACTGCCAGAACGAACGAAATTCCGTCGAGCTGGCACGCGGCCATCGTGCGCGCGGCCGGCTCCACGTTCCTGAGGGACGAGGCGCTCGGGCCCGTGATGCACGATGTCTTCCTGGCGTTGAAGCGCGCCGAATATGCCCGGTTCGCGCGCGACATCTCGCCCCTCGAATACCGCACCTATCTCGAAACCGTGTGAGCGACACAGGGGCGGCCGGCGGCCGCCCTTTCCCGTCCGGACGCGACGTTGTGAGGGAAACGCAGGCGGCTGCCGTCAAAATGACTTGCGTACATCAGCCGCGATCAATATAGCGGGTGCAGGGAGGTTGGCTCTCATGGGCAAAATGACACTGGAAGATGTCGCCCGAGAAGCCGGTGTAAGCCTTGCGACCGTGGACCGGGTGGTGAACGGGCGCGCCGGCGTACATGCGCGCACCATCGAGCGGGTTCAGACAGCGATAAAGCAGCTCGACTTCCGGCCGGACCGGCATGCCTCGCGGCTTGCCCGGGGACGCGATTACGATTTTCGCATCATCCTGCCGACGGGCGAAAACGACTTCATGAAGATCCTGGAGGCCGAGTTCCGCGCCACGGGGGAGCGCATGGTGCGCGAGCGCGTTCGGCTGGACATTTCCCAGGTCGACGTGTTCGACGGCGCCGCGCTGGCCCGCGCGCTGGAGAGCCTTCCTTCCGGCGTCGACGGCGTGGCGCTGGTGGCGCTCGACCATCCGGCGGTGGCGGAGGCGGTGAACGCGCTCACCGATTCCGGCGTGACGGTGCTGACGCTCGTCTCGGATCTGCCGGCGACGCGGCGGGCGCGGTTCGTGGGGATCGACAATTTCGCCGCGGGCCGCACGGCGGCGTCCCTCGTCGGCCGCCTCGCGGGCCGGCGCGCGGGAAAGGTGGGACTTATCGCCGGGTCCATGTCGCTGCGCGACCATATCGAGCGCCACTACGGCTTCGAGCAGGTCATGGC
>JAEZMP010000510.1 GCA_023442215.1 Pseudomonadota bacterium | reverse complement strand
GGTCTCGGCGGCCCCCGTGACGCCGGCCGGGGGCGTGAAGACGGTCGCGGCGTCGAGCCCGGCGGCGCGGCAGGCGTCGGCGCCCATCCCGCCGGCGGCGGTGAGCACCTCGGCGGAGGTGCCGGCGAGCCTCTTCAGCGCCGCCGCCGCCCGGACGCCCGCGCCGGGACGGGCGCCGCGCGCCAGCGCCTCCCGCACGATGCCGGGCCCGTCGGAGCCCTTCAGCCCGACGGCGCCGCCGAGGCCGGCGAGCGGGTTGATCACCACGCCGATGCGTCGCCGGGGGGCGTCCGCGGGTTCATTCATGACCGTACACCTGTTCGGCTCACCACCGCGGCAACGACGGGCGGACCTGCCGCGGCCGGGATCGATATCCCCACCGCTCCAGTGTGCACGATCGACCGCGGGAGGCAATTTGTGCGGTATGATAACTTTTGTTCGTTATGCGAACAATCCATTGACGCGCTCCGCCAAGGCCGGCAAAGTTCGCTCACCCCGGCCAGCCCCAAAGCGTGCGAGGCGTCATGACCTTACCCCATCCGTTCATGGGCAACTCGGTGCCCGCGATCAAGCAGGCGATGCTCGATCGCATCGGCGCCAAGACCGTCGAGGAACTGTTCGAGCAGATCCCGGCCGACCACCGCATGGCGCGCCCGCTTTCGCTGCCGCCGGCGATGCCGTCGGAGGTGGAGCTCAGCCGCCACCTGCGCCGGATCCTGCGCAAGAACGCCGACTGCGAGGCGAACCTGAGCTTTCTCGGCGGCGGATGCTGGCAGCACCACGTGCCGGCGATCTGCGACGAGATCGCCCGCCGCAGCGAGTTCCTGACGCCGGTCTGGGGCACGACGGCCTCCGACCACGGCCGCAACCAGGCCTGGTTCGAATTCACCAGCCAGCTCGGCGAACTCGTCGACATGGAGATCGTCAGCCTGCCGGTCTACAGCTGGGGCTGCGCCGCCGGCCACGCCATCCGCATGGCGGCGCGCCTCACCGGCCGCCGCGAGGTGCTGGTGCCGCGCATCCTGTGCCCCGAGCGGCGCTCCGTGATCGACAATTATTGCGAGCCGGCGGCCATGCCGAACCACATCGCCGTGGTCGAGGTCGGCTACGACCCGGCGACCGGCCGCATCGATCTCGCCGACCTCAAGGCGAAGATCTCGGACAGGACGGCGGCGGTCTATCTGGAGACGCCGAACTATCTCGGCGCGATCGAGGCGGATGCCGCCGCCATCGCCGGAATCGCCCATGCGGCGGGCGCCGAGGTCATCGTCGGCGTCGACCCGATCTCGCTCGGCATCCTCGCGCCGCCGTCGGCCTACGGCGCCGACATCGTGGTCGGCACCACCCAGCCGCTCGGCATCCACATGAATTGCGGCGGCGGCACCGGTGGCTTCATCGCCAGCCGCGACGAGGAGCGCTACGCGCGCGAATATCCAGCCCTGCTCGTCTCCATCGCCGAGACCATCGTGCCGGGCGAGCGCGGCTTCGGCCTCGCGCTGATGCACCAGTCCTCCTACGGCTCGCGCGAGAACGGCAAGGACTGGACCGGAAACTCGGTCTATCTCTGGGCGATCGCCAACGCCGCCTACATGAGCCTGATGGGCCCAGCGGGGTTCCGCGAGGTCGGCGACCTGATCATCGCGCAGGCCCACGACGCCGCCGGCCGGATCGCCTCGGTGCCGGGCGTCTCGGTGCGCTTCCCGACCGGGTTCTTCAAGGAATTCGTCGTCGATTTCGAAGGCACCGGAAAGACGGTCGCCGAGATCAACCGGGCGCTCGCCGGACGCGGCATCTTCGGCGGCCACGACCTCTCCCCGATCTTCCCCGAACTCGGCCAGTCGGCGCTCTATGCCGTGACCGAGATCCACACCGCAGCCGACATCGACCGCCTCGTGCAGGCCCTTTCGGAGATCGCCGCGCAATGACCGGAACCGCCCCCAAGCTTCCGCGCTATCACGCCGCCGTCTGGGACGAGCCGGTGGTGATGGAAATGGGCCATCCCGGCCGCCGTGGCGTGGTGTTCCCGAAGCCCGCGACCGCCGCCGGATCCGACGGCCTGGTGCCGGCCGGGATGCGCCGCGCCGCGCCGCCGGCGCTGCCGGAAATGTCGGAGCCCGACGTGCTGCGGCATTACCTGCACCTGTCGCAGGAAACGCTGGGCATGATGGGCATCAGCCTGTTCGGCACCTGCACCATGAAATACAACGCCCGCCTCAACGAGGCGCTGGCGGCACGGCCGGAACTCGCCGAGGTGCATCCGCTGCAGCCGGAGGAGACGCTGCAGGGCGTGCTGGAAATCATCCACGGGCTCGACCTGATCCTGCGCGAGCTCTCCGGCATGGACCAGTTCGTGTTCCAGGCGGCGGGCGGCGCCGACGCGGCCTATACCCACGCCTGCGTGACCCGGGCCTGGCTCGCCGCGCGGGGAGAACTGGGCCAGCGCGACGAGATCATCACCTCGATCCAGGCCCACCCCTGCAATCCGGCGACCGCCGCGACCGCCGGGTTCAAGATCATCACCCTGCCGCTGGAGGAGGACGGCTATCCGTCCGTGGAGGCGCTGAAGGCGGCGATCTCGCCGCGCACGGCGGCCCTGATGATCAACAATCCCGACGACATGGGCCTCTACAATCCGCACATCAAGGAATGGGTCCGGCTCGTTCACGAGGCGGGCGGGCTGTGCTTCTACGACCACGCCAACTTCAACGGCGTGATGGGGCGCATCAGCGCCCGTGAACTCGGCTTCGACGCCTGCATGTACATGCTGCACAAGACGTTCGGCGCCCCGAAGGGCGGCGGCGGGCCGGCGGTCGGCGCCTACGGGTGCAGCGCGGAACTGGCGCCGTTCCTGCCGAAGCCGGTGGTGACGTTCGACGGCGAACGCTACCACCTCGATTGCGACCGTGCCGAGAGCGTCGGCAAGGTGCGCGAGTTCCTGGGCAACGTGCCGGTGGTGATGAAGGCCTATGCCTGGGCGCGCTCGCTCGGCGCGGAGGGCATCCGCGAAGCGGCCGATCTCTCCGTGCTCGGCAACAACTACATGGAGCACGAGATCCTGAAGATCCCCGGGGTGACGCGCTCCCACCCGGACATCGACCTCTGGCGCATGGAGATGACGCGCTTCAGCCTCGGCAAGCTGTTCGAGGACACCGGCATCAGCGCCGTCGACGTGCAGAACCGGATGGTGGATTACGGCATCGACGCCTTCTGGCTCTCCCACGAGCCCTGGATCGTACCGCAGCCGTTCACCCCGGAAGCCGGCGAGATGTGGTCCAAGGAAGACCTCGACACCTGGATCGCGGTGCTCGCCGCCATCGTCGCCGAAGCCTATTCCGACCCCGACACCATCCGCAGCGCGCCCCACAACCAGGCCGTCCACCAGATCAAGGCCGGCCCGCTCGAAGACCCCGCGCACTGGGCCATGACCTGGAAGGCCTACCGGCGCAAGCACGGCACAGCAAAGACGGACGCCTGAACGGGCGCCGTCACGCGGCGGCCTCGAAGGAATCGGCCGGGCCGGTTGGGCAATGCCTGCTTTCCGGACCGGCTTGTGCTCAGATGCCTCTGCCGGCTTCGGCCTGTTCCTCGCCGTCGCTACTCTGCGACGGCAGCGAGATCGTTCGTATCTTCGTCCACGAACGGATATGAGGCGTAGTCGACGGATCGCAGCTCTTCGCCGGTATCGAACGCGCCGAAACCTGCGACGCGGAAGCCAGGGGCCCGCAGGAAATAGTCGGTGGGGGTCTTGCCTCTTCCGCTCGCGAAACGCTCATGCGGATCCGGCGCCTGATTGTCTGCGATCGTCATCCGGTCGGAGTCGTGGGTTTCGACGACGAGATAGATGTGATCCGGCCCGGGAGGCGGCAGACTGCTGATGGTCACCCCGACATCGCCCGGCTTCTGGTGGCCGACGTCCACGACGCCCCAGCCCCGCTCTTTCAGCATCGACGCCAGCGCGCCCGCTCCGCGCTCTGTCTTGATGTCGATGCCGGACATCTGGAGAAATGCGCTCAGCGTCGCGGCACAGGATCGCGTCGGAAAGGTGAAACCGCTGCCCTCCATATAGCCCGCCGCTTTTGCATGCACGGCTGCGATCGTCTCCGTTCGACTGCCAAGCTCGATCAGCGCGGGAATACAGTCTCCATCCCCCTCGCCGATCACATTCACGACCGAATGGGCACTGTAGTGGCGCACCGATACCATCTCGCCGATGAATTTGTCGGCGATCGCCCGCGCCGCGACACGGTCGGGATGGAGTTCGTCGTGCCAGTGATTGCTGCAGAGCCCCCGGACGTCGACGACACGGACCGTCTTGTTGGATGCCGCGATTTCCCCAATCAACTCGTACATGCGATCCACGAGGACCGCGATGATGTACGAGCACAGTGGCGATTCCGGCGTGTATCCCTTTGAAGTGAAGGGTATGCCTAGCCAGCGCCCTCCGCTTTTCGGAATGGCATGATCGTACCCATGAAGGAGTATTTTCGTCTGTGGGGATGAGACATTCACCAGACTTATAATCTGTAGATATTGGTCTCGAATTTTATCGTATATCTCGTCGACCTTAGCTTTATCCAGGCATTCCCAGGGGTCTGTCGTTCCTGCCCGATAGGGGTTCAGGAAACACTCAAGCTGGCCTCCGCCCAGGAAGTCGTTACCACCGCCAGAGAACACCAGAAAATCGAAGATTCCGCTTCGGATCGGTTGATAGAGGCCCGAATCCGCGCCTTTTCTTCCATCGGGAGCATGGGAGCTTGCGACGATGTCTTCGAGCTTATCTCCCGGCCATCCAATGTTCCTATAGTAAAATCTTGGATCTCTTTCGATAAAATTGGGAAATGCTTCATTGTAGCCGAAGAAATATTCCGACCATGGATAGAGAATATTTGCCCACGAGTCGCCTTCTACCAACACCTTGTATTCGAAATTGGCGGGATCGGCGCCGTTTCGCAGGCCGTAATAGCGAGCTTCCTCGTAGCCACCGATCCGGAAGACGAGACTCGTGTCTGTTTTTTCCATTTCGCGCATAGGCTGTTCCCCGCCCGTTTTTAAGGTGCATTTTTCTCCTTTAAGTAGAATGTAACGAATGGTGTGAAATGCAACGAAATATTGCGTCGCCCGGGGAGCAGAACGTATCGCAGCCCGCCATGCTTGCGGGCGCCGCTGCATCACTGAACGCAGCCGGGACCGGGGAGCCTGTGCTTGCAGGCTCTCCCGATCCCGGCGCCGATGCCGGTGTCGTCCGTGGGCCGCTTATTCCATGTTGGTGTGATTGGCGCGCATGCGGTCGGCGGAGATGTTGAGGCGCGCCTTCAGCTTGAGGATCATCACCTCGAACAGCACGAACAGGCTGCCTTCGAACACCGATCCCATCGGCAGCAGCGAGACCTTGGCGCCCTGGTCGTCGGCCATGGTCTGGGCAGGCAGCACGAGGACCTCGTCGGCCATCTGCGGCACCCGGCCCTGGGGCTGCGCGGTGATGACCAGAACCCTGGCGCCGGCATTGCGGGCCACGCCGACCAGCGCCACGGCCGTCGAAATCTCGCCCGGGCCGCAGACGTTGAGGAACAGGTCGCCCTTGCCGATGGCCGGCGTCGTCATGTCGCCGACCACGGAGACCGACAGCCCGAGGTGGAACAGCCGCATCGCGAAGCCGCGGATCTGGAGCCCTTCGCGGCCGCCGGCATAGACGGTGATGTGCCGGGCGGCGGCGATCGTCTCGACGGCGCGGTCGACAGCGGCCTCGTCGATGCGGTCGAGCGGAGCGGCCAGTTCCTCGAGGGCCGTCCTGTACATGCTTGTCATCGTGTGCTCCTCCCGGCGAGCGCGTCGCGCCTGTTCCCGGCGCTGAATGATGGGGGTCGAGCCGCTCTGGACGCTCGTGGCGTCGGGGTAGCCGGGCGGCACCGGATGCCCCGGCATGACATCATCTCCGAACTCTCTAATTTTTGGCTACCTCGCACGGTGCCCCGGGCGCCGGCGGGGCGACCGGGCGGCCCGGCCGCACCTCTCAGGACGTTCGTTCTGTCAAGCCCGGCGATAATTGATCGGACCCCGGCGCGGCTCTGGACAAGGCGGAACCTGCACAGGAAAGTCGCGGCGTATCTTACCGTCATCGCCGGAACTGCCGCCACCGGGCGATCGCTTCCACGGGGTTGCGCATGAGTGTCGCGTCGACAGACAGCCGGCAGCGCTGGTGCGCCGTGTTCGCGGCCGCCGGCGCGCTGGGCATGATCATGATCGACGCCACGGGCACCGCCGTGGCGCTGCCCTCGATCCAGCGCGACCTGCTGTTGAGCCAGGGCAGCCAGCAGTGGATCATCACGCTCTACGCGCTCACGCTGGCGGTGGCGATCGCGACCGGCGGACGGCTCGCCGACGTCTATGGCCGGGCGCGCATGTTCCGCCTCGGCGTCGCGCTTTTCGCGGCGGGCTCGCTGGTGAGCGGCCTTGCGATCGATCTGCCCATGCTGCTGTGCGGCCGCACCATCGAAGGGCTCGGCAACATCATGATGGCGCCGGCGGCGGCGTTGCTGGCGACGGAAGCCTTCGGCCCCGCGGAGCGGGGACGGGCCATGGGGCTCTATACCGGCCTCGGCGGCCTCGCCATGGTCATCGGCCCCATCGCCTGCGGGGCTGTGGTGCAGGCGTTTGGCTGGCGGGGGGCCTTCTTCGTCAACCTGCCGCTCGCCGCCGCCGTTCTTCTGCTGGTGCGGGCGGCTGGCCCCGCCGCGGCAAGCCCCCGCAGCGGCGTGTTCCGGCCGGCGGAGAGCCTTCTTCTGGCGGCGGCGCTGGGGCCCATCGTGCTGGGCCTGCAGCAGAGCCATGCATGGGGCTGGACGTCGCCGCTCACGCTCGGGCTGGTGGCGGGCGGCGGGGTGCTGCTGGCGGTGTTCGCGGTGATGCAGGCGCGGGCGGCCGATCCGCTCGTGGACGTCCGTCTGTTCGTGCGGCGGCAGTTCTGCGCGGACAGCCTCGTGCTGTTCTGCGCCCAGTGCGCCATCGTCGGCCAATCCGCCTACGGCGCCATCTATCTGCAGCGCGTGCTGCATTTCGCGCCGCTCGAATCCGGCCTCGCGATGCTGCTGTTCCTCGCCCCGATGATGGTGTGCGCCCCGCTCTCCGGCGTGCTCTACGACCGCTACGGGGTGAAGGTGCCGGTGGTGGCGGGGCTCGGCCTCGCGACGGCCGGCTTCATCCTGGAAATCCTGGCGCTGCCGCGGATGGATTTCGCCTTCATGGCGCCTGCCCTGGCGATGACCGGGGCCGGCATGGGGCTGTGCCTGTCGCAGACCTACACCGACGGCACGGCGCAGGTGACAGCAACCCACCGAGGCCGGGCCTTCGGCGCGCTCGATACCTTGCGCCAGCTCGGCGGGGCGATCGGCATGGCGGCGATCGGCACCGTGGTGGTCGCCGCCGAGCGCGGCCGCTTCCTCGCCATCGCCGCCGATGCCGCGCCCGAGGGCACCGCGCGGACGCAGCTCGAAGCCCTCATGACGGACGCCATCTACGGCAAGGAAGAGGCCGTGCACACGCTGGTGGAGCGGTGGCCAGCGGTCGCCGCTGCCCTACGGGCGAGCGCCGCGCGCAGCATCTCGGACGGCTATCACGTGGGGGCGGGCATGCTGGCCTTCGCGCTGTGCGCGGCGGTGGTGCTGATGCGCCGCCCCTCGCCCGCGATGACCCGGACCGTCAGGGGGGAGGGCTGATGCGCATTCTGTTCGCCTCGCTCGGATCGCTGGGCGATCTGTTCCCGATGCTCGCCATGGCGCAGGCGCTGCGGGCGCGGGGCCACGCCCCCGCCATCGCCGCGCCCGCCGCCCACGCGGCGCACGTCACGGCGCGTGGCCTGCCATTCCATCCGCTGCGGCCCGACTTTCCCCCGCAGGTGCTGACTCACATCTTCGGCGATCCGGCGAACGGTGGCAGGCGCCTGTTCGACGAGACCCTCTTTCCCCATGTTCGCGAGACCTATGCGGACCTGCTGGCCGCCGCGCAGGGAGCCGATGCGCTGGTGGCGGGTGAACTCGTCTACACGGCGCCGCTGGTGGCGGCGAAGCTCAGCCTGCCCTGGGCCAACGCCATGCTCTCGCCCACCACGATGATGTCGGCGCTCGACCCGTGCGTGCTCGCGTGGTTTCCGTCGGGCTATCATCTGCGCCATCTCGGCCCCTGGCCCCAGCGCGTTCTGCTCAACATCGAGCGCCGCGTGACCGATGGCTGGGCGCGCCCCCTCATCGCGCTGCAGCGGGAGCTGGGGGCGCACACGGGCGACATCGTGTTCGAAGGCAAATTCTCGCCTCATCTGGTTCTGGCACTGTTCTCGCCCGCGTTCGGGGCGCGCCAGCCGGACTGGCCGGCGGCCTCGGTGCAGACGGGCTTTCCCTTCCTCGGCCAGGCACCCGCGCCGGAGACCGACGCGCGCCTCAGGGCGTTCCTGGAGGCGGGACCGGCGCCTGTGGTGTTCACGCTGGGCACGACCGTGGTGCATCTGGCGAAGGATTTCTATCAGGTGGCGGCGGATGCGGCGCTGGCGCTCGGCCAGCGGGCGGTCCTGCTGACGGGCGGCACGTCGCCACCGCGCGCACCGGCGGACCGGGTTCTCGCGCTCGATTATGCCCCCCATGCCAGCGTCTTTCCCCATGCGGCGGCGATCGTGCAGCACGGCGGGGTCGGCGGCTGCGCCGAGGCTCTGCGCGCGGGCGTGCCGGTCCTGACCATCCCCGTCGGCTTCGACCAGCCGGACAATGCCGAGCGCCTGCGCCGGATGGGCGTCGGCGCGGTGCTGAAC
>JAEZMP010000498.1 GCA_023442215.1 Pseudomonadota bacterium | reverse complement strand
ATATCAGCCACCGCCTCGACGAGGTGCAGCGGCTCGCCGACAAGGTGACGGTGCTGCGCGACGGCCGGATGGTCGGTACCTATCCCGGCCGGACGCTGAGCCAGATGGACATGGCCCGCCTGATGGTCGGGCGCGAGCTCGCCGCGCTCTATCCGCAGAAGAAGGCGGTGCCGAGCGGGAATCCGATCCTCGCAGTCCGCAATGCCACCGTTCCGGGTTTCGCCGAGGACGTGTCCTTCGCGGTCCGTCGCGGCGAGATCCTCGGTTTCGCCGGCATGGTCGGCGCGGGACGGACGGAGCTGTTCGAGGGTTTGATCGGCCTCAGGCACGCCAGCGGCGAAGTCGAGCTCGACGGCAAGCCCATCACGATCCGCTCTCCGCGCCAGGCGATCGACGCCGGCATCGGCTACCTCACCGAGGACCGGAAGGGAAAGGGGCTGCTGCTGCAGGAGCGGCTCGCGCCGAACCTGACGCTGTCGGCGCTGCGCACCTTCCATCCCGGGCTCTATCTCCGCGGCCAGCGGGAGGCCGCGGCGCTCGACGAGGCGGTTTCATCCTATGATATCCGCCTCAAGAGCCTGAAGGTCCGCGCCGGCCAGCTTTCCGGCGGCAACCAGCAGAAGCTGCTGCTCGCCAAGGTGCTCCTGACCGACCCATCGGTCGTGATCATCGACGAGCCGACGCGCGGCATCGACATCGCCAACAAGGCGCAGATCTACGCGTTCATCCAGGACCTCGTCGCGGAAGGGCGGGCCTGCATCGTCATCTCCTCGGAGATGCAGGAACTCATCGGCATCTGCGACCGGATCATCGTGATGCGGCGCGGCCGGGTCAGCGGCGAGGTCTCCGGAAACGAGATGACCGAAAACAACATCGCGTTCCTTGCCACCAGCGACGCGGCCGCAGAGCCGACGGCGTGGCAGCCGGAGCGCAGCCTTCAGGGAGGAAGACAATGACGGCCGTCACGCAGACCGCCCCGCTGACGCACGAGAAGGACTTCAACATCTCCTGGGCCGATGCCGGGCCCTTCCTCGCGCTCGCGGCGCTGCTTCTGATCGGCTTCATCATCAATCCCGACTTCCTGTCGGTGACCAATCTCAGCAACGTCATCACCCGCAGCGCGTTCATCGCCATCATCGCCGTCGGCGCCACCTTCGTGATCTCGTCGGGCGGGCTCGATCTCTCGGTCGGCTCGATGGCGGCCTTCATCACCGGCGTCACCATCATGTTCATGAACATGATGGCGCCCGACCTCGGCACCTGGTCGATCCCCGCGGGCATGGCGTTCGCGCTCGTCGTGGGTCTCGCCTGCGGCCTCGTCAACGGCGCGATCGTGACGGTCGGCAAGATCGAGCCGTTCATCGCCACGCTCGGCACGATGGGCATCTTCCGCGCCCTGATCACCTACATGTCCGACGGCGGCACCATCCCGATCGACCGCAGCCTGCGCGATGCCTACCGGCCGGTCTATTTCGGCACCGTCGCGGGCATCCCGATCCCGATCGTGATCTCGCTCGCCGTGGCCGCGATCGGGGCGGTGGTGCTCTACAAGATGAAGTACGGCCGCCGCTGCGCCGCCACCGGCGCCAACGAGGACGTGGCGCGCTATTCCGGCATCTCGGTGGTCCGCACCCGCACCATCGCCTACGTGATCCAGGGCGCCTGCGTCGCGATCGCCGCGATCTGCTACGTGCCCCGGCTCGGCGCCGCGACGCCCACCACCGGCCAGCTCTGGGAGCTCCAGGTCATCACCGCGGTCGTGATCGGCGGCACCACCCTGCGCGGCGGCAAGGGCCGCATCTGGGGCACCGTCGCGGGCGCCGTCATCCTCGAACTCATCGCGAACCTGATGGTCCTCTCGGACTTCGTCTCCGAGTACCTCGTGGCCGCCGTCCAGGGCGTCATCATCATCATCGCGATGCTCATCCAGAGGTTTTCGAAATAGCGCCGTGCCAGGACCCCGCGCGGTGTGACGTCGACACAACGGGTCCACACAACAGTTCAAAAACAGGGAGGAACGAATGCAGAAGAAGACATGGATTGCCGCCGCAGCGCTCGGCGCGATGCTGGTGACCGGCCAGGCCTGGGCAGCCGACAAGAAGGTGGTGGCGGTCTCGATCCCCGCCGCCGACCACGGATGGACGGCGGGCGTGGTCTATCACGCCCAGGCCGCGGCGAAGGAACTCAACGCGGCGTTCCCGGACATCGACGTGGTCGTGAAGACCTCGCCGTCCGCCTCCGCACAGGTCAGCGCGTTGGAGGATCTCTCGGCGAGCCGCAAGCTCGACGCCCTCGTGATCCTGCCCTACACCTCCGAGGAGCTGACCGCCCCGGTGAAGGCGGTCAAGGATGCCGGCACCTTCATCACCGTCGTCGACCGCGGCCTGAACGATCCGAGCATCCAGGACCTCTATGTGGCCGGCGACAACATCGCGGTCGGCCGCAACACCGCGAAGTTCCTGATGGAGAAGCTCGGCGGCAAGGGCAACCTCGTCGTGCTGCGCGGCATTCCGACCGTGATCGACGACGAGCGCATCGAGGGCTTCCAGGACGGCATCAAGGGATCGGATCTGAAGATCCTCGACATCCAGTACGCCAA
>JAEZMP010000478.1 GCA_023442215.1 Pseudomonadota bacterium | reverse complement strand
CCATGCTGTTTTTGCGCGTCCGATTGCTCCACCCATGGCAGCTATACAACTTTATGGAACGGGACCGTCAATGGTTAGTTTCGGATTCCTCACCCCCATTTTCCGCGAGATGGCGGGCGCGGAGTGATCAGATCGCCCGGGATGTGGGGACACGGCGGGACGTGTGCTCTGCCACACCGCAGGTCCGGTGAGCCGGAACGTCCGGTGTCTGTTTTTTTTACGGGTTGCGGGCGTCCGTGCAGGCCTGGGGCCGGAGCTGGACGCCCTTCCGGAGGAGATCAGCGGCACGGTCGAGGCTGCGGGCGAGCCGCTCCAGCTCCCACGGTTCTCCGCTGCGTAGCTCCACCACCACCGTCTCCCCCTCGATGCGCAGGCCGGAGGTGCCGGTGGCAAGTTCCGTCCAGGCCATCTCGATGCCGCGGGCTTCGGCGGCCCGCCGGCCGGCCTCCTTCCTGCGCCGGGCTGCCTCCCGGCGGACGGCGACCCTGAGGGCGTCGGCGCGCGCGGTCTGGCCGTCAGCGGTCAGGCGCCACGCCTTGCCGCCGCGCGGGCCGCTGGCCGGCTCGACCCATTTCAGGCGCACCATCGCGGCGACCTGGGCATCCAGCCATGCCCGCGTGTCGTGGAAATAGGCTCTGCTAGGGACGGATAGCAGGGCCTTGGCCACAGCGCCGTGCGGCACCTGGTCGACGCCTTCGGGGAACAGGGCGAGGAGGTCGGTCAGCGTGCCCATGCCGGTCACTCCATTCCGAGGGCTTGCTTGTAGAGGCCGATGGTGGCCTCCAGCTCTTGACGCTCCGCCACCGGCATCTTGCGCAGCCGAATGACTTCACGGGTCGCCGCGACGGAGAAGCCGGCGGCTTCGACCTCGCCCCAGGCGGCTTTCAGCCCCGCCTGGACCTGCCGTCGTTCGGCGGCATAGGCGTCGGCGAGGGCGGGATTGCGGGTCCGCGTGCCGGCCAGTTGGGTTTCCAGCCGCTCGATCGTCTCGACGAAGCGGCCGAGCATCACCGTGGCAAGGTCGGCGACGGCGTTCCGCGCGGTGGTCGCAGGCGGAATGGGCGCTTCGGCTGCCGCCGGGTCGCCGGCCGAGGCGGGGGTCTTCGCCCGGCGCCGCTCGCGCAGGCGGCGCACACGGTCGGCGGTGAGCCGCCGGCGCCGCTCTTCCGCCTCCTCCGGGGTTCCGATCCTCAGCCGTCCCACCGTTTCCTCCTGTTTTGCGTTACAGAAGGAACCGTAACGCGATATTGGCGGCGCGGCAATAAGGTTGCGCGTTACGCGGCTCTGGTAACGCTTTATTGGCAATGGTGGGCAAGTGCCGTTTCACCAGCGGGCTGTAGCGCGGTATTGGGGTGCCGTCCCATCAAGACGGCGACGCTCTCCATGAGACGGTGGATGCTCTGCGAGGACAGCACAATCTGCCGCCCGCCGCGGGCATCGTCCAGCCACAGATTTTCAAACACGGCGCTCATCTCGATCATGGTCCCGCCGGCACTGCCTCCCTGAACACCGGTTGCAGACGGACGTTCGTGTTCTATGTCTCGGCGGCGTTGCGGTAGCGCAGCGATGGCGCGCTCAACAAGTTCCTCAGCGGACTCGAGGGCGTCGTTGGATCTGCGACGTCACAGGAAATCACGTGACGTTCATGGATGTCACGAACATGCTTTTTGCGCCTGGTCCGGGGCTTCACTGCGCGCGACAAGACCGCGCTCAGCCATCTGCGCGGCTCGACTTGCTGGTTGGTGGAACATACGGCGGATCAGGCGAACGGCCGCACGTTTTCGCGTTGTCATATCTGCGGCCGAGCTAGGAGCAAGTGGCGTCCCTGCGGTGGCGCTGGTGCTGAAAGAACCTGCTGCCCAGATCTGGATGGGGGCCAGATCATATTATTCCAGAGGACAAGGTCGGAACTGCCGTCCCTACCCGCGTTTGCTGGACGGGCTAGATGACCGCGGTCTTGTCGCGCACTGCGACCGGACCACGTGGACGAAAGACGCGGTCTTGTCGCGCCTAGGAGATCAGACGATGCGCTTGGGAGAGCGCTCCGGAACGGGCGGACGGGAGGGGTGCAGGACCACACCCTCGTCATCGACGACTACGATGGCATCCTCGTATACCGACAGCGCGTTCTTCAGCGTGTCGATGAACCGCTTGCGGAAGTCTCTCAGCCGAGCGTAGCCCCCTCCGAACTGCTCGTGTAGCGCCAGCCAGCTCACGCGCCTCGGCTCGGAAAGCCACCTCAGTCGGTACGCCAGCCAGATGTATACGTCCATGGCAGCGGAGTTGCTGCTGAGCTCGCGGATCGCCGGTTCCCAGAGGGGGACCGCATGATCTTGAAGGGAGGTATAGAAGTCGGCATCGAGTAGGATGGTCTCCTGCCAAAGGGATCCCTGCGCCGGGTGTGCGAGCATGCTGACGTTGTTGAGTCCCATAGTGCCGGAGATGAAGTTTGATTTCATGCGGCCCGCTGGAATCTGTCGCTGCGGATCCGGGTCCCAGTCGAAGACCAGCGAGCAAGCGGCCAGCCTCAAGAGCTGCTCGCGGATATCCTTGTAGATTTGGCCGCCATCGGGCAACTGGAGGCGTTCGATCCACGCGTGGAGGGACGGCCCCATCTCGATCTCGCGGCTCTTGGTCAGCAGCGCGGTCGTCTGGCAGTAGTACAATAGGACCCGTGCCCGGCTCCCGTAGGGCACCCCATACGCTTTCTCGCGCCCGTCGCCAAGCCGCACAGTTCCCGGCGAGATCTTTAGCTTGAGGCGGTGGCCATGCCGCTCCCAGACGGCGTCGTCGGAAAGCTTCTTATGGGGCAAGGAGGTCGTCGCGAAGCCCGAGTACACAGCGCCGGAGGCGCGGCTATCCTCGCCGAGGGCGTTCGCGATGGCCTCAAGGAATCGGCGCTCGGCGGGGTACATCTCGCGAGCTCGATCAAGCCCGTGCTCGCGGACTGCCACTCTCAAGTTGTGTAGAAGCGGATTACCGTCGAGTACCTCGAAGGGAAGGGCTGGCCGCTCCGCCATGTTGACCTCCGATGAGCTTCTGTCCCGACCGTATCTCGGGACAGTGCCTAGGGGCAAGACGCGGTTTTGTCGCGCAAGCTATTTGGAGATGTTATTTGTCTTTGTTAATTGATTGAGCGACAAGACAGCGGTTGATAACCCTGATTCCCTGCGAGTCGCCAAAGGTAGAGCGCGACAAGATCGCGTTCACTTCGCGACAAGACCGCGTTCATTCCCTGTGGGCAAGTCCTTCCCGGTGGGTCTAGCCTACGCGAATCGGGGGTCATCTAGGCGATTCACTCCGCCCTGCTCTACGCTTGTCGTGCCATAGCTTTCCCCTTTCCTCTTCCCTCCAAGACGGAGGGCGGAGGCTAGACG
>JAEZMP010000452.1 GCA_023442215.1 Pseudomonadota bacterium | reverse complement strand
CTTCCGCCGGCATCGGCCCCCATGTTGCGACGCGCGCGACCGTCACCTCGTCGGCCGCGGCCGCGCTCGGGGGCCTCGCTCTCGATCATGCGGATGCCCTGGGCATTGCCGTCTGCGTCGCCGTGGTCGATGCGTCGGGAACGCCGCTGTTCCTCCGGCGGATGGACGGCGTCGCGGCGCCGATCGTGGAGTTCGCCCTCGACAAGGCCTTCACCGCCGCGACGATGGCGAAGTCGACCCGCGATTTCGGCCAGCGCATGATCGGAGACGCCGCGCTCGGCGTGGCGCTCGCCGGGCGGCGGCGGATGATCACCTGGCAGGGCGGGCTGCCGATCGTCGCCGGCGGTGAGATCGTCGGCGGCATCGGCGTCTCCGGCGCGACCGGCGAGGAGGACGAGGCCTGCGCCGCCGCCGCGCTCGCCGCGCTCGGGCTCGGGCCCGCCTCTTCCGGCGCCGGTAGCTGAGCCATGGCGGGCCGCGTTCTTCGGGAGCGACGCGGGGCGACGCTGCTGCTGACGCTGGACAATCCGGCGCGCGGCAACGCCCTTGACGGCGACATGCTTGCCGCCCTCTCGGCGGTGGCGGCCGACGTCGTAGCGGACCGCGGCCTGCGCGCCGTGGTGCTGACGGCTCAGGGCGAGCGCGCGTTCTGCACCGGCGCCGACATCGCGGCCTGGGGTTCCCTCGATCCGGTGGCGTTCGGCCGGCAGTGGATCGCCGACGGCCACCGCCTGTTCGACCGGCTGGCAAGCCTCACCGTGCCGCTGATCGGCGCCCTCAACGGCGCGACCTTCGGCGGCGGGCTGGAACTCGCCGCGCTCTGCGACGTGCGCGTCGCCGCGCCACACGCTCTGTTCGCGCTGCCCGAGACCGGGCTCGGCGTCACCGCGGGCTGGTCCGGCCTTCAGCGGCTCGGCCGGCTGATGCCGCAGGCGCTGCTGCGGGAAAT
The DNA here is from genome assembly GCA_023442215.1 of Pseudomonadota bacterium. Taxonomy (GTDB): domain Bacteria; phylum Pseudomonadota; class Alphaproteobacteria; order Rhizobiales; family Segnochrobactraceae; genus Pseudoxanthobacter. Next base: position 3,115 of record JAEZMP010000452.1, on the reverse strand, counting down.
GGCGCTGACCGGCGCGCGCCTGACGGCCGCGAGGCTCGAGGGCGTCGGCTTTCTCAATGCGGTCGCCGAGGACCCGCTCGCCCATGCGCTCGCCATCGCCGAACGCTGCGCCGGCCTCGCTCCCCGCGCGGTGGAAGCGACGCGGCTCGTGCTCAACGCCGCCGCCGGCGAAGGCCGCGAGGCCGCGATCGACGGCCTCGCCGGCATGATGGTGGCGATGACGGACGACAGCCGCGCCGGTCGGGAAGCCTTCGCGGCAAAGCGCCCGCCACGCTTCACCGGAGACTGAACGGCCGGCCGGAACTGCCGGAAGGGCGCCTCCGAACGCGCTTGATGAATACCAACTGGTTAGTTAGCTTCGCACAAAACGATCTGGGAGGATCGCATGACACTCCATTTCCGCGACATCGTCGCGCCCGCGGTCGATGCGCGCCGCTTCCGCATGTTCATCGACGGCGCGTGGGTGGATGCGTCCGACGGAGCGGTGAACGAGCGCCGCTCTCCCGCCCACGACGTGCCGGTGACGCTGGTGCCGCGCGGCACGGTGGCCGATGCCGACCGGGCCGTCGCCGCCGCACGCGCCGCCTTCGACGACGGCCGCTGGAGCGGCCTGACCGGCGAGGCCCGCGCCCGCGTGCTGCTCGATGCCGCCCGCATCGTGCGTGAGCGTCTGGAGGAAATTGCGCTCGTCGAGACATTGGAGACGGGCAAGCCGATCACCCAGTCGCGCGGCGAAGTCGGCGGTGCGGCGGGCATCTTCGAATATGCCGCCGGGCAGGCGCGTGCGCTCCACGGCGACAGCTTCAACAATCTCGGCGACGAGATGCTCGGGCTCGTGACGCGCGAGCCGATCGGCGTCGTCGGCGTCATCACCCCGTGGAACTTCCCGTTCTTCATCCTGTGCGAGCGGGTGCCGTTCATTCTGGCGGCCGGCTGCACCGTGGTGGTGAAGCCGAGCGAACTCACCTCCGCCAGCACGCTGCTGCTCGCCGACGTGCTGGCCGCCGCCGGGCTGCCGGCCGGCGTGTTCAACGTCGTCACCGGTCCGGGTGCGGTCGTCGGCCGCCGGCTCGCCGAGCACGACGATGTCGACATGATCTCGTTCACCGGCTCCACCGATGTCGGCCGCGGCACGCTTGCGGCCTCCGCCGGCAACATGAAGAAGGTCGGGCTCGAACTCGGCGGCAAGAACCCGCAGGTGGTGTTCGCCGACGCGGATCTCGATGCCGCCGCCGACGGCGTGGTGTTCGGCCTCGTCTTCAACGCGGGCCAGTGCTGCGTCTCCGGCAGCCGGCTCGTGGTCGAGCGTTCGATCGCCGACGACTTCGCCGCCCGGGTGGTGGAGAAGATCGGCCGCCTGCGCATCGGCGACCCGCTGGACGAGGCGACCCAGGTGGGCGCCATCGTCGACGAGCGCCAGCACACCCGCATCCTCGCGCTGATCGACGAGGGCAAGCGCGACGGCGCGCGGCTTCTGTGTGGCGGCGCGGCGTTTCCGTCGAGCCGCGGCCGGTTCATCCAGCCCACGGTGTTCGCGGGCGCCGACCGCGGCATGTCGATCGCCCAGGAGGAGATCTTCGGCCCGGTGCTGACCATCCTGCCGTTCGACGATCTCGCCGATGCCATCCGCATCGCCAACGACACCTGCTTCGGGCTCGCCGGCAGCATCTGGACGCGCGACCTCAACAAGGCGCTGAAGACCATGCGCGGCCTGAAGGCCGGGCGCGTCTGGGTCAACTGCACCATCGCGGGCGGGCCGGAACTGCCGATCGGCGGCTTCAAGCAGTCCGGCACGGGACGCGAGACCGGCGCCTACGGCGTCGAGGAATATACCGAGATCAAGTCGACCCACATCGCGCTCGGCGAGCGCACGCGCTGGGTGGCGCCATGAGCGCGCGGGCGGCGGATGCGGGAAGGGCCGCGGACTATATCGTCGTCGGCGGCGGCTCGGCGGGCTGCGCGCTCGCCGCGCGGCTCAGCGAGGACCCCGATGCGCGCGTGCTGCTGCTGGAAGCCGGGCCGCGCGATACCAATCCCTACATTCACATGCCGGTCGGCTTCTCGAAGATGACCTCCGGCCGGCTGACCTGGGGCCTGCGCACGGCGCCCCAGCGCCACGCCAACAACCGCGAGATCCTCTACGCGCAGGCCCGCGTGCTCGGCGGCGGCGGCTCGATCAATGCCGAGATTTTCACCCGCGGCGTGCCGTCCGACTACGACGCATGGGTCAGCGAATTCGGCTGCGACGGCTGGTCGTTCGACGACCTGCTTCCGTTGTTCCTGCGCATGGAGGACAACGACACCCTCAGCGGGCACTGGCACGGCATCGGCGGGCCGCTCGGCGTCTCGACCATGGCCGCGCATCCCCTGACCCGGGCGTTCGTGCAGGCGTGCCAGCAGGTCGGCATGCCCTATAACCCGGACTTCAACGGCCCGCGCCAGGAAGGCACCGGCCCCTACCAGACCACCATCCGCAACGGCCGGCGCTGCTCTGCCGCCGTCGGCTATCTCGGCCCGGCGGCCGGAAGGCGGAACCTCACCGTCCGCACCGGCATCCAGGTCAACAGGATCGTGGTGGAGCGCGGCGTCGCCACCGGCGTCGAGATCGTCGAACAAGGCCGTCCCGTCGTGCTCGTCGCGGACCGCGAGGTGATCGTCACCTCCGGCGCCATCGGCAGCCCGAAGCTGCTGCTGCTCTCGGGCATCGGCCCCGCCGCGGAACTGAAGGCGGCCGGCGTCGAGGCGGTGCACGACCTGCCCGGCGTCGGACGAAACCTGCACGATCATTTCGGCATCGATCTCGTCTACGAGCTCAACGGGCCGCACAGCCTCGACAAGTACAACAAGCCGCACTGGATGCTGTGGGCGGGGCTGGAATATGCGCTGTTCCGCAAGGGTCCGGTCGCCTCCAACATCGTCGAGGGCGGCGCGTTCTGGTACGCGGACGAAACCGCGCCGACCCCCGATCTCCAGTTCCACTTCCTGATCGGCGCGGGCGTCGAGGCGGGCGTCCCGAAGATCCCGTCGGGCTCCGGCGTCACGCTCAATTCCTACACGCTGCGGCCGAGGGCACGCGGCAGCGTGCGCCTCGCGAGCACCGATCCCCGGGCGATGC
>JAEZMP010000383.1 GCA_023442215.1 Pseudomonadota bacterium | reverse complement strand
CGGTTGCGGGTCGGCACGAAGAACAGCGGGATGCCGCCCGACTGGATCAGCCCCTGCTCGATCGACTTGTGGCAGTTGCGGTCGCAGAGGGCGAACTCGTTGTCGGCGACCAGCGCGCCCATGATGGCGCGGTTCGAGCCGGAGGTGCCCGTCAGCCCCGAATAGCTGAGGTGGGCACCGAACACGCGGGCGGCATATTGCTCGGCCTCGCCGATCGGGCCGGAATGGTCCATCAGGGAGCCGAGCTGCTCGCGCTCGATGCCGGTGTCCGTGCGGAAGATGTTCTCGCCGAAGAAATCGAAGAACGCGCGGCCTGAGGGCGTCTTGGTGAAGGCCACCCCGCCCTGGTGACCCGGCGCGGCCCAAGAATATTCGGCGGTGTCGGCATAGTCGAGCAGCGCCTTGGTGAAGGGCGGCAGCAGGTCCTCGCGATAGCGCTTCACCGCCGCCATGATGCGCCCGGCGATGAAGGAGGTGGTGTCCTCCAGCATCCAGACATATTCGTTGGCGAGCTGCATCACCTCGACGGTGAGATCCTCGCCGCTGGTGCGGTCCTCCATCAGGATGACGGGAATCTCGGCGTTCCGGGCGCGGATGGTTCGCAGGAGGTCCATGCCGTCCTCCTCGCTCAGGCCCTCCTCGCGCTCACGCGTCCAGTCGAGCAGGATGGCGTCGAGCGACGGGTCCGACACGATGGCGGCGCGGCCGTCCTGATAGGTCACCGCCTCGACGACTTCGATGCCGCGGCTTTCCAGCTCCTCGGAAAGGGCGCGCACCGCCCGCCCGCCGACGCTCGACGGCATCGCCAGCGTGTCGTCGACGATCAGAACCTTCGGCTTGTGCAGCTTGATGGTGCGGCCGAGCATCGTCTCCTGCCCTCGTCATGTCCGTCGCGACCCTTGGCGGGCCGGCGGGTGTTTCCACGTGGTTCCCGGCGGATAGCCCCGATTTGCATCGGTGTCGTGACAGTCGTTCGACAAGCCGAGGGAGCCCACGGTAACAAGCCGCGTCCGGACCCGATCCGTCACAACGCCCGGGTTGTCCCGGCACGTCGCCTGCCCTGCGAACGGGGATCGAGGAAGCAGAAATCTCAGTCGGCGTCGTGGCCGGTGGCGACGAGCGCGGTCGCCAGGCTGTCGGTGAGAATGGCGAACGCGTTGGCGAAGAAATCGCTGATCGCCTCGATCAGCAGCGGCTGAAGCACGATCGAACCCGCTGCCGATCCCCGTGCGATCAGCCCGGCCTCTTCGCCGGCGCGCAGGACCCCGAGCACGTGACTGCGCGAGACCGAAAAGCGCTGGGCCAGGGCGGCGATGCTGATGCCGGCGCGGATGCCTCCGGCTTCGGCGCGCGCCGCGGCCACCTCGGCCGAACCGTCGTAGGGCGGTACCGACAGCACCAGCGAGACCGCGATCATCACCCCCGAATCGCGTTCGGCGAACGCCCACAGCGTCGGTGCCGCGTCGAGCACCCGGAACCCGGCCATGAAACGCTCCACCGTCGCCCCCACGAAGGCGGCGAGGAACGCATCGTCGTCGATCAGTGCGATGGTCGTGTCGGGGTTCGGCACCAGCGGGCGAATCGCCGTGAACAGCTTTCGCCAGCGGTCGCGGTGGATCGACACGAGCCGGTCTGTGGCCGACAGCGCCTTGATTCGCTTGTCCGGCGTGGGCCGCGGCTCGACGAGGCCGAGCAGCTGCATGGTGGCGAGCACCGCCCCGGCGCGTCCCGGGCTGCAGATGTTCTGTTCCGTGCACAGCGTCTTAAGGCGCCCGGTCGTCAGCCCGACCTTGCTGTTGTCGAGCTTCCACTCGAAATGCAGGTGCAGCACGAGGATGGACAGCAGGAACCGGCCACGGTCGTTGAGGATGCGGTTGAGAAGCCAGGAGCCACGGAAATGATTGACGAGGGTGGTGGCGCCGAGCCGCATCGCCTGATCGAATGCGGGATCGGCACGAAACCGGAGCTTCCGGGCTTCGATCGTCGGAAAGAGCGGCGTCTCGACGGTGGGGACGGCGGCGCTGTTGGGAGTCGTCATAGAGTGATGGCGGCCCTGTACTACCGTTATCCAGTCGCCCCCGGCGTTCCTTCCAGGGATCAGGACGACGGGCTGGCACCGAACCGGGCCTGTGCACCATGGCGCAGTTCCGGATTCGATCAATGTTCGCCATTGTAACGGCCTCGCCGCAGCCGTAACAGCCGAAACAGGCCGCTCGAGCGCCGATAGATGCCAATTCCGATCACAGTCGAGGGACACATGGCAATCTGGACCAAAAATCGGGACCCCGGTGCGCGGGGGATTCCCGGCTCGCGAGTGCGGCGCCTGACGGCTACGCGGCTGACGAGCACTGCTTTCGCGATCTTCGGCCTCGCGGCGACCTCGTTCGGCGCCGTGCTGGTGAGCGCCGGCCCGAGCGCCGCGGTGGTGTATTGCACCGGTCCCGGCTATCCCGCCGGCTGCGTGGTGCGTCCTGCCGCGCCCGCCGCGCGCGCGGCCGTCCACTGCACGGCACCCGGCTATCCCGCAGGTTGCAAGGGCGGGGCGCCCGCGGCCCGCGCCACGGTGCACTGCACCCGGCCCGGCTATCCGGTCGGTTGCTCCGGTGGTGCCGGCGTTCGTGGCGTCGGTGCGCCGGGCGTCGGCGTCGAGCCGTACAATCGCGGCGGCCCGGTCAACCGCGTCGGCGTCCGCTGATGCGCGGACGGGCGCCCGATGGCGCCCGCCATATCCCGACCGGGCTGGCGGATTTTCGCGACCGGCCATTCCCTACAGAGAATCAGGAGATGCTCCCATGACCTTGCGTGTCGTCGTTCTCGCTGCGGCGGTGGCCGCGATCATCGCTCCCGGGGCCGCCTTCGCCGACGCGGCCTCCGCCGGCGCCTGCGCGCAGAAGCTCGCGCCCGACGCCCGCCAGATCTATGACGCGACCGCGCCGCAGGTGACGCCCGGCGTCGACCTCAAGTCCGTCGTCACCACGGCCACGAAGAAGCTGGCGATGGCCGGCTCCATCAGCCGCGGCGACGCCCGGTCCTCGGCGATGTCGGCCGTGCAGTGCCTGCAGCAATTGCAGAAATAACGCCGCTGCGGAAATAATGTCCGTTTTGCGGGCCGCCACCGCCCTTCTTTCCGGGCGGTGGCGGCCCGTCGCATATCGGGACCCCGCTCATGGCCGCCATCGGATGCCTCGCCCCGCTGTTCCTGCTCGTCGGGGGCGCGCTTCTCGGCCACCTCATGGCCGGTGCGGTCGGTGGCCTCTGGGGCGCCGGCCTCGGGTTCGGCTGCGGGATCGTGGTGCTCGGCGGCTTCGTCTGGCTGAGCGCCAAGATGAAGACCGGCTGAACGCGGCGGGCCGCGCCCCGATCGGCCACCTTCATTCGCCCCGTTCGGTGCCGTAGCCGTCTCGGCTGCGCCCCTCGATGACGGACCGGAAGGCCCCGATCTCGGCGGCGAGAAAATCGAGCAGGGCGCGCACCCGCGCCGCGTGGCGCAGGTCGGGGTGGGTGAGCAGCCAGAGATCGGCCGAGAAGGCAGGGTCCGGCGGCGCGAGCCGCGTCAGCGAAGGCCGGACGTCTGCGATGAAGCAGGGCAGGTGGCCGATGCCTATGCCTCCTTCGACCGCCTCGGCCAGGCCGAGCACGGTGTTCACCTTGTAGGCCACCCGGTCCGGCGCGATCGCCGCCTTCACGAACTTCACCGCCTTCAGCGAGCCCATGTTGTCGCCGAGCGAGACCCAGCGGCAGCTCGCGAGCATGCCCTCGTCCACGGCCTGGGGCATCGGAAAGTCGCTCGCCCGGCCATAGAGCGCCCACGCGATCCGGGCCGCCCGGCGGCCGACGAGGGTGTCGGGAGGCTCGTCGGTCGCTCGGATCGCCACGTCGGCGTCGCGCCGCGACAGGTTGAGCGCCTGATTGTCCAGGACCACGTCTAGCCTGATGTCGGGAAACGTGGCGAGGAAGCGGGCGAACAGCGGCGTCAGCAGATGGATCAGCAGCGAGTCGTTGGTGGTGACGCGCAGTTCGCCGGCAGGCGCCGGCTCGCGCCCGGCGAGACGGCGCACCACGCCGGTGACGTCGCTGTCGACCCGCTCGGCAAGCGCAGCGATCTCCTCGCCGGCCGGTGTCGGCACGTAGCCGGTGCGGTGGCGCTCGAACAGCGGTACGCCGAGCGCCTGCTCGATCTGGCCCAGGCGGCGGAACACGGTGGAGTGGTTCAGGCCGAGGCGACCGGCAGCGGCCGGGAGGCTTCCCGCCTCCGCGACGGCCTTGACGAGCCGCAGGTCGTCCCACGCGAGCGGTTTGAACGTCTCGGTCATGCCCGTTCTCCCGCTCCCGCGTGATGCGTGCCGGCGCAGGTCGCGCTACGCTAGCTCTCGCATTCCTGCAAGGTGAAATGGCGGAATTGCAGAATTCATATTGCATGGATGCAATGAGTTTGCCATGGCAAATCACGCCGTTCGGCTTATTTCTAGGCTCAGTTCAACACGGGATGCACAGACGGACCGGGACAGCACCGGGTTTTGTGCAGCCGAGCGGAGGTCTCGCCATGAGCCACAACGGTATTCACCACGTCACTGCGATCGCTGGCAATGCGAGCCGCAACCTGAATTTCTACACCCGGACGCTTGGACTGCGGCTGGTGAAGAAGACGGTCAATTTCGACGATCCCGGCACCTATCATTTCTATTTCGGCGATGAGACCGGCCAGCCGGGAACCATCCTCACCTTCTTCCCGTGGGATCACGTCGCGCCGGGGCGTCTCGGCATCGGCGAGACCCAGGAGACAGTGTTCCGCGTGCCGGAGGGTTCGATCGGCTACTGGACCCAGCGCCTCATCGAGAAGGGCGTTTCCCACAGTTCGCCGGAGCGCCGGTTCGGCGAGACGGTGATCTCGTTCAAGGACCCGGACGGCATGCGGCTCGCGGTCGTCGGCATTCCCGGCATCGAGGCGGAGCCCGCCTGGAGCAACGGCGACGTGCCGGCGGAACATGCGATCCGCGGCTTCCACAGCGTCAGCCTGCTTCTGGAGGATTCGGCGCCGACCGGCGCGATCCTGACGGACGTGCTCGGCTTCGCCGAGGCCGCCCGCGAAGGCACGCTTGTGCGCTACAAGGCCGGCGACACCGCCATCGGCGGGATCGTCGACATCCGGGTGGCCGGCGGGTTCCTGCCGGCGCGGATGGGTGGCGGCTCGGTCCATCACATCGCCTTCCGCGCCGCCAACGACGCGGCCCAGGCGGAAATGGTCCGCAAGCTGCGCGAGAACCACCGCATTCCGACCACGGAGCAGAAGGACCGCAACTACTTCCGGTCCGTCTATTTCCGTGAACCCGGCCGGGTGCTGTTCGAGATCGCGACCGACGAGCCCGGCTTCGCCGTGGACGAGCCGGTGACGACGCTGGGCGAGGCCCTGAAGCTGCCGTCCTTCCTCGAAGGGCACCGCAGCCACATCGAGCAGGTGCTGCCGGAACTCGCCTGAACGGTTCAGCCCGTGGCGCCGGCGCCGGGAGCCAATCCCGGCGTCGGTCCCATCGGGTGAACCTGTCGCGATGGACGTGATGCGGCCGGCCGGGCGGCGTTCCGCCGGCGGCTGCAGACGGAAAAGGGAGACTCGCCATGAGCCTCAGGACCGATCGAACCGCCGGCGTCGACACGACGCTTTCCTTCGTGCACCGCTTCCTCCCCGCGGAGAGAGCGGGGCGACCGCCGCTTCTGCTGCTTCACGGCACCGGTGGCGACGAAAACGACCTCGTCGATCTCGGCCGCGCGCTTTCGCCGGGATCGGCGCTGGTCTCCCCGCGCGGCAAGGTGCTGGAAGGCGGAATGCCGCGCTTCTTCCGTCGTCTCGCCGAGGGTGTGTTCGACGAGGACGATGTCCGCCGTCGTGCCGGCGAACTGGCGGATTTCGTCACCGAGGCCCGGGAGGCCTATGGCCTCGGCGCCCCCGTCGCGGTCGGCTTCTCGAACGGCGCGAACATCGCGGCGGCGCTGATGCTGCTGCGCCCGGGCGTGCTCTCGGGCGCCGTGCTGCTCAGGGCGATGGTCCCGCTCGCGAGCCCCCCGGCGGCCGATCTCGCGGGAACGCCGGTGCTGCTCCTCTCCGGCGCGATGGATCCGATCGTGCCGGCCGAGAACGCCACCCGGCTCGCCGGAATGCTGGCGAACGCCGGTGCGGAGGTCGACCACCGCACGCTGCCCGCAGGGCACGGCCTTTCGCAGGCCGATCTTTCGCTCACCACCGGCTGGCTCGCCAAACGGCCTGGCTGACGGAGCGCGAGTGACGAAACGAGGGCCGGCGGGACGCTCTTCCCGCCGGCCCTTTTTTGTGCGTTGCGCGCTGGATTTGTCAGGTGGCGGGCAGGAAGGCCGCCTTGTTCGCCTCGAAGAACGCGCGCAGCGACTGGGGTTCGCGGCCGGTAAGCTGCCGGACGGCGTCCGTCACCTCCGACGCGCGGCCGACGCGGGTGTTGACGTCGAACGACACAAGGGCGCGAACGAAGAAATCCGGGAAGCCGGCGCCGGCGAGGCCCTTGGCGAGGTCATCGTCGGAGACCTGGATGACGGCGATCGGCTTGCCGAACACCTCGGTCGCGAGGGCGGCGATGCCCTCGGTCGTCAGCGCTTCGGGGCCGGTGATCGTGTAGATCCGGCTTTCCGTCTCAGACGAGGCGAGCGCGGCGGCGGCTGCGCGCGCGCAATCCTCGCGGGTCACGTGGGTGACGAGCCCGTCGCCGGCGGACGTGAACCACTGACCGGTCGCCAGCGCATGGGGCAGCGACAGCAACAGGTTGTCGGAATACCAGGTGTTGCGCAGGAT
>JAEZMP010000361.1 GCA_023442215.1 Pseudomonadota bacterium | reverse complement strand
ATGCCTGATTTGGTTCTTGTCCAGGATGGGCACAGAATCGGCGCTGTCGGTTACACAGACCTTATCATTCGACGGCAGAATTCGAGATTCATCGAGACAAAGGGCGTGCCGAGCGATGCGACAATCGTTGACCACACATGGGCCCATCCCAACAAGAGTGGCGGTCCCGACCGGCGCTTCAAATACAACAGGCAGCTCCCTGTCTGCCTGTATGAGACAATTCATTTCTCAAGCGAGAGCGGCATAAACGAAATCGTTGAATTTTCTCGAAATAGTGTAGCGATTAATTTCACAGATAGTTGTCGATCTCTGGCAGCACTAAATCGACAGGGTACGTCTGAAGTTCATTCGCCGCCGGTAATAGATGCCGGGCGCATTGCGTCGTCAGTCGAGCCGTCGCAACGACGAGGCCGTCTAAGGGCAGTCATGTTCACGATCCTGGCCGCCGTGATCGGAATTCCAACGCTTGGCATCATCTTCAGCTCCAGCAGCCGGACAACGGACACGAATTTGTCGCGTGCGGCAGTCGAGGCGACGCCCGAAGCCATGCCTACGCACGCTATGGAGGCGGCCACCTCGTCAGAACTCGAGACAGCACCTCCAACGATTCGGGCGGAAGATGCCAACGCGGCTTCTACGCAGACAACTCCCGCTGCCGCACAGATCGGTGCACCGAGATTGGAAGTCGCAACCGGCCGTGAGCCGGAAGGCACGCGAGTGCGATACACACAGACGATGGTGAATCTCCGCACCGGGCCCAGCACCAAGTTTGCAGTCATCGCGATCATCGACCGCGGTGTCGCTGTCTCCGTCGTCGAGACGAAAGGAAGATGGAGCCGCGTGAACATCGATGACGGACGAACCGGGTGGATGGCAAGCTCCACGATCTCGGACATGCTTCCGAAGCAGTGAAGCGCGCCGCGGCGAGAGCGAGGGCGCGTTGGATGATTCCGCCTTGGAAGCCCCTGTTCGCTTTTGAAAGCACAAGGACACAGCTTTGCCTCGGCACGGAGAACGACCCGGCTAAAGCGCCCCGGATAAGGGCAGACGATAAGGGACTTGCCCATCGCCTGCCCCCGCCCGCCTCAGAGATGCGGGCCGAGCAGGGAGAGGTCGGCGGGGCTGAGGCGGTCGCGTGCGGTCGCGGCCTGGTGCCAGTAGGGATAGAGCAGCGGCGGGGCGCTGACGGCGTCGAGGCGGCCGCGCTCGTCGGCGGTGAGCTTCAGGTCGGCGGCGGCGACATTGTCGCGCAGCTGCGCCTCGGTGCGCCCGCCGATGACGACGGAGGCGATCGCCGGGCGCCCCAGCGTCCACGCAAGGGCGATCTGGGCCGCCGAGACGCCGCGGGCGTCGCCAATCTCCACCAGCGTGTCGACGATACGCCACAGCCGATCCTCGTCGCGGATCGGCGGCTCGTCCCATCCGGCGAACTGGCGCGTGCCTTCCGGCGTGACGTTGCGGCGGTGCTTGCCCGACAGCAGACCGCTCGCGAGCGGGCTCCACACCAGAATGCCGAGGCCCTGGTCGAGCGAGATCGGCACGAGCTCGTATTCCGCCTCGCGCGCCTCCAGGGTGTAGTGAATCTGCTGGCTGACGAAGCGCGGCAGGCGCTGTCGCTCGGAGACGCCGAGCGCCTTCATGATGTGCCAGCCGGAATAGTTCGAGCAGCCGACATAGCGCACCTTGCCCTGGCGGACGAGGATGTCGAGCGCCTCCAGCGTTTCCTCAAGCGGCGTGGCGCCGTCCCATTCGTGGAGCTGGTAGAGGTCGATGACGTCGGTCCGCAGCCGCCTCAGGCTCGCCTCGCCCGCCCGGATCAGGTGATAGCGCGAGAGGCCGGCGTCATTCGGGCCCTGCCCCATGGCGAAGCGGGCCTTGGTGGCGATCAGCACGCCGTCCTTGCGGCGGCCTCCCAGCGCCTCGCCCACGACCTCCTCGCAGACGCCGGCGGAATACATGTCGGCGGTGTCGATCAGGTTCACGCCGGCATCGAGGCAGAGATCGATCTGGCGGCGCGCTTCCGAGACCCCGACGTTGCCGGTCTGCGCGAACTGGCCGCCGCCTCCCATCGTCATCGTGCCGAGGGTGATGGTCGAGACCTTCAGGCCGGAGCGGCCGAGCGGACGATATTCCACGCGCGTTTCCCCTTTAAAGGCGCCCCGGCAAGCCCGGAGGCGCGACACGAGCCCCTGTCCGGCCGGATCGATCCGGCGGCGCGGCCTTGGTTTCCATATAGCAGCCGAGGCCGACCGAGGCGCCCCGCAGACACATCCTGAATTCGGAGCGGCTCGTTGTCGATCGGATGCGTCCATACGATCGGGAAGCGCTCCCGTCCGCCAGGGAGACACATCGGCACGAAGAGTCGCTGGTTCGGCTCGTGTGTTCGGAGACTCATCCGTCCGAAGATTCGTTGCGCGGGAGACTCATCGCCCCGCCTGCCGCCCATTCCGTCGCGCCGCCGGCACGCCCTGCCCCTTTCGCCGCGCGGTTGCCGGCATTCCGGGTTCGCGGCCGAAACCGGCCGGGCCTGAAGGAAAAGCCGCGCTCCGCCTGAGAAACCCGGCAAAGCAATCGACCGTCATCCACAGGCACCGCGCCGACATGGCCGCCGATCGCAAATGCGGCTTGAAATGTCCGGCCAATGCCGCTATTTCCTGCCTCGCCGACGGGGACAACGCCCCGGCACAAGGCAGGCGCCCGTAGCTCAGCTGGATAGAGCACCAGACTACGAATCTGGGGGTCAGGAGTTCGAATCTCTTCGGGCGCGCCACTTTCCTCAATAGAAACAATCTATAAACGTGGAACGGGTTGAAGCTCGTTTCGCTTGGACATGACGCCTTCCGGCTGATGTCGTCCGGG
>JAEZMP010000359.1 GCA_023442215.1 Pseudomonadota bacterium | reverse complement strand
CCGTGCCGGACAACGCGCGCCTTGACGTCCCGGTAGAAGGCCTTCGCGCCGTCGAGCGTCGGCTGGGCGGTGAAGAGCACCTCTCCGGTCTCCGCCGCGAGTTCCCGTCCCGCTTCGGACAGGCCGGCCTGCACCATGACGGGATGGCCCTGCACCGGGCGGGGAATGTTGAGCGGCCCGTCGACCTGAAAGAACGGTCCGCGATGGTTGAGCCGGTGCACCCTGGAAGGATCGAAGCAGCGGCCGCCGTCGCGATCGAAGCCGTAGGCGCCGTCTTCCCAGCCGTCCCACAGTCCGGTGACGACGGCGACGAATTCGCGGGCCCGGGCATAGCGGTCGCCGTGGTCCGGATGGCTGTCCCGGCTGAAATTCCCCGCCTCCGATGCGGTGGCGGAGGTGACGAGGTTCCATGCGGCGCGCCCGCCGCTGATGTGGTCGAGCGAAGCGAAGCGGCGCGCGAGGCTGAACGGGTCGTTGTAGGTCGTGCTCGCGGTGGCGACGAGACCAATGCGGGACGTCACCATCGCGAGCGCGGAAAGCACCGTCAGCGGTTCGAACTTGGCGCTCCACGCGGTGTAGGAGACGGCGTCGATATCGGGGTCCCAGATCGCATTGATGTCGGCGAGAAAGAAGAAATCGAAGCCGGCCTTTTCGGCGCCCTGCGCGATTTCGATATGATGAGCGAGATTGATGCCGCCGTCGGGAACGGCGCCAGGATATCGCCAGCCGGCGACATGGTAGCCGGAAGGGTAGAAGGAGGCGCCGAGTTTCATCCTGCGCAACGCGGTCATCACGTACTCCGGAGTAGGGGCTGGACCGAACCGGAACGCGCGGCGGCGGGAGCACCGAGGCCCCGGACTGCGTCGATCAGGAGGGCCGTGTAGGGATGGTGGGGTGGGGCATAGATCTCGTCGACCGGTCCGGTCTCGCACAGCGAGCCGCGAAACAGCACGGCGACGCGGTCGGCGAACCACCGCGTGACCGCGAGATCGTGGGTGATGAACAGGATGGAGAGGCCTGTCCGCGCCTGGATGCCCTTCAGGAGGTCGAGGATCGATGCCTGGACCGAGACGTCGAGCGCCGAGGTGATCTCGTCGCAGAGGATCACCGACGGCTCCGCGGCAAGCGCCCTCGCGATCGCCACCCGCTGGCGTTCGCCGCCGCTCAGTTCCGATGGAAAGCGCTCCGCATAGGAACCCGGAAGCTGCACGTCGCCGAGAAGGGCTTTGACACGATCCCGCAGGATCCCACCGCGCAGCCCGAAGAAGCGCTGCAGTGGGCGGGCGAGGCTCGTTCCGATCCGGAGCCGCGGATTGAGCGAGGCATCCGGGTTCTGGAAGATGATCTGGATGTCCCGCCGTGCGGCCGCTGGGCGGCGGGCGGCCAACCCCGTGATGTCGGCACCGCCGAAGACGATGCGGCCTCGTTCCGGTGTGATCAACCCGGCGACGAGGCGGGCCAGCGTCGACTTTCCGCTCCCGCTTTCGCCGACCAAGGCAAGCGTCTCGCCCCGGCCGAGCGACAGGCCGACGCCCGCAAGCGCCCAGCGCGACGTGCCGCGTCCATGCCGGAACCAGAGGTCGTCGAGGACGAGAAGCGCGTCGGGACCGGTCGCGGCGCGGAGGGCTGGAAAAGCGCGCACCGTCATCCTGTCTTCCCCCATTCCGCGACTGCCGCACGCCGAAGCGTAGCTGCCGCCACAGCCTCATGCAGATGGCAGGCGACGCGATGGGAGGGCGCGAGCGCCTGCACCTGCGGTCGCTGTTCGACGCAGACCGCCGCCGCATGGCGGCAGCGTGCCGCGAAGGCGCACTCCTCGGCCGGCCGGTTCGACGGGATGCCACCCTGAAGGATCGCGGCCGGATCGGGCGGAGCTTCGAGCGTCGGTGCCGAGGCCAGCAGCGCGCGCGTGTAGGGGTGTCGCGGGTTGTGAAGAACGGTGGCGGCGGGACCGTCCTCGACGATCTCGCCGGCATAGAGCACGACGATCCGGTCGCAGAGCTGCGCCACCGCGCTCAGGTCGTGGGAGACGAACAGCATCGTCGTGCCCCGCTGCTGCGAAAGCGTGCGGAGGAAATCGAGAAGCGCGCGCCGCGTCACGGCGTCCTGGCCGGTGGTCGGCTCGTCGAGCACCAGCAGGTCCGGATCGCCGGATATCGAGAGCGCGAGCGCGATGCGCTGCTGCTGGCCGCCGCTGAACTGGTGGGGGTGGCGCCGCAGCGCCGCCTCCGGCTCCGGAATGCCGACCTCGCCGAGCAGCTCGATCGTTCGTGCACGGCGGCCCTGCCGGTCGAGGCCAGGCCGGTGGGCACACAGGGTCTCGTCGAAGAGCGCGTCGAGGCGGCGTGTCGGGGTGAGGGCCGCGCCTCCGTTCTGCGGGACGAGGGCGACACGCCGCCCGCGGAGACGGCGCAGGTCACGCCGGTCGAGCGCGAAGAGATCGTGGCCGAAGACCGACACCCGACCGGCCGTCAGGCGGCGATCCTCACGCCGCTCGCCGAGCAGTAGCGAGGCGAGCGTCGACTTGCCGCTACCGGATTCTCCGATCAGCGCTGTTCGCTCGCCGGGCGCGATCGTGAGGTCGATCGCCCGCAGCGCCGGGCGCCAGCGGCCGTTCCGTCCATAGTCCACGCTGACGCCAGCGACTTCGGCGACCGGCCCGCCGGCCCGACCCACGGCCGTCATGCTCCGGCTCCCTGCCGCGCATCCGGGCCGATCACCCGGAGGAGAGCATCGGTGAAGAGGTTCACGCAGACGACGAGCACCGCGATTCCAATGGCTGGCGCCGCCACCGGCCAGATCGCGGCATCGAGCGCTCCCCGGTTCTCGTTGATCATCAGCCCCCAGTCCGGGGACGGTGGCGCCGCGCCGAACCCGAGGAAGCCGAGCCCGCCGATGAAGAGAACGGCGAAACCCGACCGGATCGAGAACTCGACCAGAATCGTGCCGGAGATGTTGGGCAGCAGCTCGCGGAAGGCGATCGAGAGCGTGCCTTCGCCCCTTGCCCTTGCGGCCGCGACGAAGTCTTCGGCGACGAGCGCGAGCGTTGCCGCGCGCGTCACACGGGCGACGTTCGGCACGAACAGCAGGCCGATTGTGACCACCACCAGCCACAGGCTGGAACCGAAGATGCCGACGATCAGGAGCGCGAAGATGATCGGCGGGATGCTCATCGCCACCTCGAGCACGCGCATCGCGATCTCGTCGGCCAGCCCGCCCTTGATCCCGAGCAGGAGGCCGAGGGCGCTGCCGAGCACGGCCGACAACGCCGCCGCCGAGCACGCGCTGACGAGCACCGTCCGGCCACCGAACAGAACCCGGCTCGCCACGTCGCGGCCGAGCGCATCGGTGCCGAGCCAGAAATCCGCGGAAGGCGGATCGAACGGGCCACCCACGAACACGTCCGTCGGCGAGTAGGGCGCGATGAGAGGCGCCGCGAGGGCGAGCACCGCGTATGCCGCCAGCCCGGCGAGGGCGAAATAGCCTGTCCATGGCAGGTGGCCGAGGGCGGCGCGGGCCGCCGCTAGACGCGCACGCGCGCCTAAGGAACCGGTGGTGGCATTGGCGCGCGGCAGTGCAGCGGCGCGCCATGCGAGTGGAGACGTCGTCATGAGCGCGCGGTCCGCAGCTTGGGATTGAGGAGGAGCGTCGCGATGTCAGCGACGAGATTGACCGCGATGTAGGTCGCGGAGAGCGCGATCGCGGCGCCCTGGATCATCGGCACATCGTGGAAGCCGATCGATTCCACCAGAAGCCGGCCGAGCCCGGGATAGTTGAAGACCGTCTCGACGACGACGATGCCGCCGACGAGCCAGGCCGCGTTCAGCGCCACCGCGTTGATGGCCGGCGGCAGCGCGCCTGGCAGGGCATGAAAGAACAGCACCCGCGCTGGCGGCAGCCCCCGCAGGGTGGCGGCACGAACGTGATCGGACCGCAGCACGTCGATCATCGAGGCCCGCGTCTGCCGCACGACATAGGCCGTCATGGCGAAGTTCAGCGTGATGACGGGCAGCGCCGTCAGGCGCAGGAAATCCCACACCGACTGAGCCTGGTCGATGAGCGCGAGCGGAGGCAGCAACGCCCAGCCGGTGGCGAGCCACGCGACGAGACCGATGCCGACCACGAATTCCGGCACGGACATGCCGATGAGCACGGCGACCGAAAGGCCGGTGTCGAACGGCCCGTCGCGCCGCGCGGCGGCGCCGGCAAGGCCGAGGCCGATGCTGAGGGGAATGTGGACGGCGAGCGCGAGCCCCGCGAGCAGGAGCGTGTTGCCGAGGTGGCCGGCGATATAGGGAAACGCCGGCCGGTTCGCCGCCATGGACGTTCCGAAATCGCCTGCCAGCATTCCGCGCAGCCAGCGCAGATATCGCTCCATCAGCGGATCGGCGAGATGAAGCTGCGCGCGCAGCGCGGCAAGCGCCGCCGGGGTCGCGTCGCGCCCGAGGATGCGTTCGGCCGCGTCGCCCGGCAGCAGCGCGATCACCCAGAACACGATGGTCGCGACTGCGAAAAGCGAGAGGCCGGACAGCGCAAGCCGCCGCAGGATCAGGCTCGGCAACGGCCCCGGCGCAAGCCGGCGCCGCCGCTCCGGAGCCGCGGGCACGTCAGCTGCCGACAAAGGTCACTCCCGAGAAGTCCTGGGAGATCTTCTGCGGATGCAGGCTCCAGCCGGTGATGTCGGCGCGGGTTGCGCCCACGGCATCGGCGAACAGCGCGATGATGGTGCCGCTATCGCTCTGCAGGAGACGTTGCGCCTGGAGATAGAGTTCGGCACGCTTCGTCTCGTCGGCGGACTTGCGGGCCTCGAACAGGGCGTTGTCGAACGCCTTGCTGCGCCAATGGCCTTCGTTCCAGTCGCCCGTCGACAGGAAGGGCAGCGACAGCGCCTCGTCCGCGGCGCGGCCCGACCAAGCGGTGGCGATGAACGGCTTCTTCAGCCAGATGTTCGCCCAGTAATCGTCCGCCGGCGCCTTGATGATCTTGATGCGGATGCCCGCTTTCTCGGCCTGTGCCTTGTAGACGGTCGCGAGTTCGACGAGCCCGGACGTCGCCTCAGATGTGTAGAGTTCGAGGTCGAGGCCGTCCTTGTGCCCGGCCTCGGCGAGCAGTGCCCGGGCCTTCTCGATGTCCGGTGCCTTCGCCGGCTCCTGGATGCCGTACTTGAGCCACGGGGCCACCGGTGTGTCGTTGGCGACGGAGCCGTGCCCGGCGAGAACCGCCTTGAGGAGCTGCTCGCGATCCGCGACCAGCTTCAGCGCCTGGCGGACACGCACGTCGTCGAAGGGCGGCGTGTCGGACCAAAAGGCGAGGCCGTACCAGAACGGGGTGCGGGCGCTGATGACCTTCACCGCGGGATTGTTCTTCAGCTTCTCGGCGGACCGCAGCGGAAGATCCCACGTGAGGTCGATCTGGTTGGCCAGCAGCGCCGCCACGCGGGCGGATTCCTCGGCAATAGACCGAAGCTCGACGCGATCGACACCCGGTCGGCCGGGCCGCCAGTAGCGGTCGTTCCGGAGGTAAAGGCTCGGCTCTTCACCCGGCACATAGCGCTCGACCTTGAAGGCGCCGGTGCCGATGCCTGCTGTCCGCAGTTCGTCCGGGGTCTGGCCGGCACGGACGATGTAGGTGAAACGGTTGGCGATCAGCAGTGGGAATTCGACGACGGTTTCCTTGAGGTGGAACGCGACCGTGTGATCGTCGACGGCCTCGATGCCATCCGGATCGATGGGTGCGAGGATCGCCGTCGCCGGAGAGCCGAGCTTGTGATCGAGCAGCCTTCTGTAGGAGAAGATGACGTCCTTCGCCGTCAGCGGCGTGCCGTCGTGGAACACTACGTCCGGACGCAGCTTGAACGTCCACACCTTGGCGGCGGAATCGGAGGACCATTCGGTCGCGAGCTGCGGCACCGGCACGAAGGACTCGTCGACCGAGACGAGGCGTTCGAACACGAGGCTGATCCGGGCGGAATCGGGGTCGTTCTTGCCGAAGGCGGGGTCGAGCGTGCCCTTGACGCCGTCGCCTTCGCCCGAGGCGATGCGCAGCGTCCTTGTCCCCGCCGCGCGCGTCGGCGTGGGAAGGGAGAACGCCCCGACGGCGCCGATCGTGGCCGCACCGGCAAGCAAAGTGCGCCGGGAAACCCGATAGCTGATCAAATCCGACATCCAGATCTCCATGGGGGTACGTTCGGCCGAAAGCATGTCTCGTTGCCCGGGCCGTTATATTGATGCTTTGAAATCAAATTTAACCGACTGCCGCGCGTTCAGGCGATGCAGTACGTCGCGTCGGATTTGCAGAAAGGCTGCGATCGACACTTGAGAGGGTATTGATTTAACGAGGCTGGAACAGGTCTTTCATTCCAAAATTGCGATAGTATGCGGAAAAAAGAAAACCGCCGAACGTGGGCGGCTTGAAATGGCGGGGGCCGCCATCGTCGCCGTCACCCGGGCGACATCGGAGGCTGGGATCGCGCAAGAACGGGCCGCCCGAGCGCGGCCGTCCGCCCGTCAGCCTCCGACGCTGTCGATCGGGCACTTGTTGACGACGCCGTTTAAGTGACGTAAACTCCAAAAATAGAGTAGACACCAATTATCCGGCATTTCTATCGTCGCCACCTGTCAGCACACCCTGGGGCTGCCGCGCATGGATGTTCGCCATACTTGGCCAGGCCGGGAGGTGCTGAGGCTGCGGTCGCCGGGAATGGCGCTGCTCATGGCCGTGACGCTCGTCATGGTCGCCAATGTCCTCCTCCCGCTCCAGGACGCGCTGACAAAGGAACTGATCGCCGACCTGCCGGTGGCGCAGGTGCTCATGGTCCGCAGTCTCACCGTGCTGGCCCTTGCGCTCGCCATCGGTCGGATGAGGATGGTCACGCGGGTGATACATTCACCCCTCCGGCGCACCATGATCGTGCGCTCGCTCGTCATGTTCGCGGCGTGGACAGCGTTTTACCTGGCAATGCGCTCCATGCCGCTCGCACAGGCGATCACGCTTTATTTCGTGTCGCCCATTCTCGTCGCGGTTGCGTCCGGCCCGGTGCTCGGCGAATGGCCGAGCGCGCGGCACTGGCTCGCTATCGCCGTGGGTTTCGTCGGCGTGCTGCTTGCGAGCGGGCTCGTCCGCTTCGAGCTCTCGCCGGCTTTCGCCCTGGGGCTTCTCTCCGCCGCGCTGTGGGCCGCTGCTCTGCTCATGCTGCGCTCGATGGCCCGCGAGGAGAGCAGCCTCGTGCAGGTCGCCGTGGCGAACAGCGTCTTCGTGCTGGCGTCGGCCCTCCAGCTGCCCTGGATTGGCTGGCAGGCATCCTGGACCGAGATCGGCGGCATGGCTCTGATCGGGATCGTCGGCGGTTCCGGCCAGCTGGCGCTTTACGAAGCCGCCCGCCATCTGCCCGCTCATGTGCTCGCGGTGCTGGAATATGGCGCGCTGATCAGCGGCTTCGCCCTGGGTTACCTGATGTTTGGCGACATCCCCACAGCGATCGTCACGCTCGGCGCGATGCTGGTCATCGCCTCCGGCGTGCAGGTGGTGCTGCTGGAAAATGTGTCCTCGCGGAGCAAACCGATGCCCGCCGCGGAAATCGCGGCGACGCCGGTTCTCCCCCTCGCTCCCTTTCTTCCCTCTTCGCAACAGGAGACAAGCATGTCGAAGGATATCCACGACCTCGTGGTCAACTACATCGCCAAGTACCGCTTCCCCTTCCCGGGTCAGACCACCTGGCCGGACGGGTATGTGACGACGACGAACGTGCCCGAGGCCAAGAGTGCCATCCAGACCCCCGCGGGCGAGCACTATCCGGACATCGTCATCACCGACCGAACCGGCCGTGTGCGCGAGCTCGGCGAAGTCGAGATGAACATTGGGCCGGAGGCGCTGCCCTATCTCAAGGCCGGCTCGGAGCTCACCGACAACGACACGCCGACCCATGTGAAGCACTTCTTCGTCTACGTCCCCGCTGGTCAGGAAGACGTCGCGCAGAAGCTGCTCGAGGACAATGACATCTCCTACGCCGGTGTCCGCGGCTTCACCGTGAACGCCGACGGCACGGTCAAGGTCGTCCCCTCCGTCACCAAGGGCGACCAGTACGACCACCAGGTTACCGACATCGCCGCGGCGTGATGCTGCACGGGCCGGGTCGCTCGCGGCCCGGCCTCGTCGCCACAGCAGAGGCATCACCTGAAAAAGGCCGGACCTGATGAAGGCCGGCCTTTTCTCGTTCGGGAAAGCGTATCTGTTCAGGGCTCGTCGGGTCAGGGTTCGACCAGCGCCCACGGATCGGGGAATTTCGGCACCGGCACCTCGATCAGCGTGGGCCCGGGCTGCGCGATCGCCCATATGAGCGCCTCCCGGAACGCCTCGAGTCCCTCGGCGCGGCGCGCCCTGGCGCCAAAGCTCTCGGCGAAGCGCACGAAGTCCGGATTGGCGAGATCGGTCGCCACCACCTTCCCGCCGTGAAGCTCTTCCTGCATGCGCCGCACATTGCCGAAAGCTCCGTCGACGAAAACGATGCCGACAGCGGCGATGCCATGCTTCACCGCGCTCGCGACCTCGTTGCCGGTGAACAGGAAGCCGCCGTCGCCGCACAAAGCGACGACAGGCACGTGCGGATTGGCGCATTTTGCGCCGAGAGCCGTCGCATAGGCGAAGCCGAGCGTGCCCTGATAGCCCGGTGACAGCATCAGACGCGGCGCTTCCACATCGAAGGCGGCGGTCGCGACATAGCCGACCTGAGTATAGTCGGCGACAAGGCGTGCCTTTGCCGGAAGAACCTCCCGCAGCGCGCGTATGTACCCCATCTGCAACGCAAGTTGCGTGGCGAAGGCGTTCGAGATTTCGGCCTTGAGTGCCGCGATCTCCGGACCGCGGGTTCGCCTTGCCGGCCCGGCGGCTTCCACCGTCTCGGCCAGCCGGGCGAGGGTGAGGGGGGCGTCTGCCTCGATGGCGATCATTGGCGCCCGCCCGAGCGCGAAGCGCGACGGATCGGTGTCGATGCGGATGACCTGGTGATGGGCGCGCTCGCCCCAGTTCCGCCGCGCCTCGTGAAAGCGCGTGCCAACGGCGAGGATGACATCCGCGTCTTCCCACAGACGCTGCCCTTCGGCGAAGCCGACGGCGAGCGGATGGGTGGTCGGCAGCACGCCGCGCCCCTGAAGATGGGCGATCACCGGCGCCTCGATGTGCTCGGCCAGACGCGCCAGCGCGTCCTCTCCGCCGTAAGCGCCTGAGCCGACGATGATGAGCGGCGCCTTCGCCTCTGCCAGCAGGGCAGCGGTGCGGGCGATATCCTCTTCGCGCGGCGCCTTGGGCACGGATGCTTCGGCGGCGCGCGCCGGCGGCAGTTCGGCCGTCCCTTGCAACACGTCTGCCGGCACTTCGACAGCGACCGGCGCGATGCCGGCCTTGAGCTTCGCGAACGCCGTCTCCATCAGCGCCGGCACTTCCTCGACGCTTCGGGCTATGCCGCTCCAGCGGGTAAGGCCCTTCACGATCGCCGTCTGGTCCGGCAGTTCGTGAAGTTCGCCCCCGCCCACGCCGATGGCGGAAGTCGCAATCTGCCCGATGATCGCCAGCACCGGCGCCCGCACCGCATAGGCAGTCGAGAGCGCCGCCGTCGTGTTGAGGAAGCCGGGGCCAGGCACGCAGACATAGACGCCGGGCTCGCCGGTGGACTGCGCGTGGCCGAGCGCCATGTAGGCGCCACCCTGCTCATGACGCGCATTGACGATCCGCAGCCAGTCCTGAGCGCCATGCAGTGCGTTGAACAGATGATCGAGCTGGATGCCCGGCACGCCATAGAGTGTGGTGACGCCATTGGCCTTCAGCGCCGCCACGACCGCTTCGCCGCCCGTCATGGGAGATGCCCCGCCGGTCACGAGCGATAATCCGGCTGCTCGCGGTCGAGCTTGCGGCGGAACGCCTGCCACGGCAGCCATCCCTTGTTGGCTTCGCCTGCAAACTGCTTCGCGGTGCGCGCCACCACATGAGAGGAGGGCAAGGAGAGCGGCACGCCGGTGGACTGCGCGGCGACCTGCAAGCGGCAGGACTGCTCGAGGTAGTACATCCAGTAGAACGCCTCAGCGACCGTCGCCCCCACGGTGAGCAGGCCGTGATTGCGCAGGATCAGCGCATGCCTGGCGCCAAGATCGCGCACCAACCGCTCGCGCTCGCTCAAATTGTCGTCGGCGGCGATTCCCTCATAGTCGTGGATGCCGATCTCGTCGTGGAACTCGATGCTCATCTGGTTGAGCGGCAGGAGCCCGCCTTCCTGCGCCGCGACCGTCATGCCGGCGAGCGTATGTGTATGCATGACGCAGGCCGCGTCCTCACGCTCGCGATGAACCGCCGAATGGATGACGAAGCCCGCCGGATTGACCGGCCAGGAGGTCTCCTGCGCCGGCTCGCCCTCGGCGT
Organism: Pseudomonadota bacterium; assembly: GCA_023442215.1. Lineage (GTDB taxonomy): Bacteria > Pseudomonadota > Alphaproteobacteria > Rhizobiales > Segnochrobactraceae > Pseudoxanthobacter. The sequence goes on along the minus strand of JAEZMP010000359.1, from coordinate 2,035 downwards.
CGACCAGCACCAGCGAACTCGCCGTGATCTCCTCGAACAGCAGGCCGTACGGGTTGACGAGGAAGCGATGGCCTTCCCCCGGCACCCGCACGGAAAGATGCGTGAAAACCGTATCGCTCATGCCGAAGTGCGCGATCAGCCGGTAGGCGGCGGCGAGGTCCTCGCGGAGTTCCTGCTCGGTCGGCTCGTAGCCGGGCGGCGGCGGGACGGGAGGATGCGAAGGAATCGGCATGGCGGGTTCCAGCAACTTTCATCGGATGAAATGGGAGGCGCGCGGCGCACCGCGGGCAGGGAGCGAAGAAGATGCCGGAGGCGCGCCGCTTATGGCACGCTCCACTCCCGCCCGCGCTGCGTGTCGACATATTCCGGCCACCGATAGCCGATGGGCGCTTCGAAACCCGGTGGAAGCAGGGGCGCGCGCCATTTCGCACCGCCGACGCCGCCGCCGGTGCGGTCGCGGAACTCGGCCTGTACGGCCTCCAGCGCCTCGGGCTTCGTCATCAGGTCGAGGACGGTGATGGAGATCACCTGCGCCGCCTTGCTCCACATCGGGTCGATGCAGGCCGGCACGCCGCCCATCGCGTTGCGCGTCCATTCCGGATAGCGGAACCCGGGCTGCGGCGGCTGCAGCGTCGGGCGCGCGACATAGAGCCGGACGGTTGGAGCGTGCCACGTGTACTCGACGTAATCGTCGGCCGCGTAGTTCAACTGCCAGGCCGGCAGTTGCGCGCGGAAGGCCTCTTCCGCCTCCCAGGGAGGGGTCAGCTTCTGCAGGCCTTCGAGGAACGGCTGTTCCATCGGCTCCAGGCCGAGGCCCTCCTGAAGCTGGCGGGCAAACGCCTTCGCCTCATCCGGCCATACCGGCGCGCCAAGCCTTGTGAAGTTGGCGAAGGTGAGTTCGGCCATCGCCTTGTTCGGCAGACCGGCCCGGGTCTTGGTGATCCATGTCTTCGTCACCGTGCAATGCGTCATCGCTGCGATGTGGTCGGCATTGCGGTCGAGGACCGTGAATGCCGCCTCGCACATGGCAAGGTTTGGCGCGCGCATCGAATACTGGATCTGGCCGATGCCTGGAGCGATGTTGTCCGCCGCTGCCTGCCCGGCGATGGGGATGAACTCATTGAGAGTCCACGAGCCGGAATGCGGCAGCATGGATTCCTTCATCATCTTCGAGTTGGTGTACATCAGGCACACCGCGTCGATCGCGCCCGGGGCTCGCGCCATGGCGTGGACATGGCTCACCGTCCCACCCGCCGCCTCGTTCTGCCAGGTCTCCGGGTTCTCGCACTCGAAGGTGTAGATGCGGCTCCAGTAGGGAGCGCTGGTGGTCTCCCAGAAGCAGCCATTGGTTAGCGCCGGGAAGGAATGCGGGTGGAAGCTGAAGGCGGCATCCAGCCCGTCATAAAAGCCGTGCGCCGCATGAACGGGCTTGGCACCGCACATCTTCTCCGCCGGCTCGCCGAAGAATACCAGGGTGCCGCCGATGCCGTGGGCTTCCATGGCGTGCTTGGTGGCGAGGAAGCCGGCGAATGCGCCAATACCCAGCGCCGAATGCGGGTCCGTATGGCCGGCCGCGTGGCGGCTGACACCCTCGCGAGCCGCGCGGTAGGGCACAGGAGCCTGAGCCTGCCCTGGCACGGCATCATATTCGGCATAGCCGGCGATCACCGGCCCGGGCCCATTGGACCAGCGGGCGCGGAATGCAGTCGGCATGCCCGCCGTGCCACGCTCGACGGTGAAACCTTCCCGCTCCAGCCGGTCCATGTACCAGACGGCGGATTTGTACTCGCGCCAGGACGGTTCGTGCAGGTTCCAGATCGTCATGTGATCGGCGGAGAACGCCTGATGACGGTCCTCGAGGAAGGCGAGCGCGCTCGCCTGTGCCTCGCTCCAGGCGTCCGCGCCCGAGTTGCTGACATCGCCCGACATGGTCAGATCTCGTCGCGGATCAGCGGCGACGTCGAGCAGTGCAGACCGCCGCCGCCCGAGATCATCTTGTCATAGGGCACGGTGATGACCTCGACGCCGGCAAGAT
>JAEZMP010000315.1 GCA_023442215.1 Pseudomonadota bacterium | reverse complement strand
CTGGGTGCGATCGCGGTCGCCCTGATCGCGAGCCTCGCGCTGTCACGGCCGCGCTGGCGCTCGGTCGGGGCCGCCGTGCTGCTGTGGGGAGGCCTCGCCCTGGTGCTCGTCGCGGGCTATGCGTCCTGGAACGATCTCGGCGCCGTCGGCCGCCGGACACTCGCAGCCCTCGTGCCCGGCTACGCGGTTTCCGACGGCAGCGGGTCCGTCACCATCGCGCGGGACGCGGCAGGCCACTTCGCCGTGACCGGAGCGGTCGACGGCGCGCCGACCCGGTTCATGATCGATACCGGCGCGTCGAGCGTTGTTCTCACGAGCGCCGACGCCGCGAACGCCGGAATTGCCACCGACGCGCTCGATTATTCCCGGCCCGTGCAGACGGCTAATGGTGTCGGATGGGCGGCTCCGGTCACGATCGACCAGCTCTCCATCGGAGATCTCACGCTCGAGAACCTGCCTGCCTTGATCGCACGCCCGGGCGCGCTCGATACCAGCCTGATCGGCATGAACGCGCTCAACCGCCTGTCCGGCTTTTCGGTCAGCGGAAATACCATGATCCTGACCCGATAGCGGACCGCGCGGCGTCGCCGCCGCTCAGGCGGCCTCGTCGGAGACCGACACGCCCTGCGTCACGGCCGCGAGGGCTTCAGCGATCACCTCGACACCGGCGCCGGGCCGGTGGGAGGCGACCGTCAAGATGCGCCGCCACGCGCGCGCTCCGGGGCGGCCGGCGAACAGCCCAAGCATGTGGCGCGTGATGGAGGACAGCGGGGCTCCGCGCGCGCATTCCGCCGCAGCATAGTCCATCATCCTGTGCACCACGGCGACGGGGTCGCCGTCCGGCACGTCTTCACCGTAGAACAGGCGGTCGACCGAGAGCAGCAGTGCCGGCGTCTGGTAGGCGGCACGGCCGAGCATCACGCCATCGACCTTCGGCGCCAGCGCGAGCGCCTCCTCGATCGAGCCGATCCCGCCGTTGATGCCGACGAAAATGGGGCGGGAGCTGGCATCGAGCCGCTGCTTCAAGCGAAACACGCGGTCGTAATCGAGCGGCGGAATAGTTCGGTTCTCCTTCGGCGACAGGCCCTTCAGCCACGCCTTCCGGGCATGGACCCAGAGCGCATCGACGCCTTCGGCCACGACGGCGTCGGCGAGAGCGTCGAGGGCCACCTCTGGGTCCTGGTCGTCGATTCCGATCCGGCATTTGACGGTCACAGGCACCGCGACCGCGGCTTTCATCGCGGCGACGGAACGCGCCACGAGCGCCGGCTCCGCCATCAGGCAGGCGCCGAACCGGCCGTCCTGCACGCGGTCGGAGGGGCAACCGACATTGAGATTGATCTCGTCATAGCCGCGGTCTGCGGCGATGCGCGCTGCCTCCGCGAGCATGACGGGATCGCTGCCGCCGAGTTGCAGGGCAACCGGATGCTCCTCCTCGGCAAAGCCGATCAACCGGTCCCGGTCGCCATGGATGACCGCAGCAGCGGTGACCATCTCCGTATAGAGCAAAGCCCGGTGCGACAGCATGCGATGGAACGCGCGGCACCGCCGGTCGGTCCAGTCCATCATGGGTGCCGTGGCGAACCTGCCGATGGCGCGATAGCTCTCATCTGCTGTCGTCATCCGGACACTCTCCATGCGATGGCCGGGCTCGGCGCATCCTCATTCCGCCGGTGGATCTCACAACGCCGGCCCGGTCGAGACGGTCACAACGCAACCGCGTGACCGCCAGCCGCCTAGTTTCGGCGAGATGTACAGCGCCCAGACGATAAGAGAAAGCGAGGTATCGAGTGGCCACCCGGCTGTGGGATCGCGTCAGGGCGAAAGGCGCACGACAGCTTCGTTCTATATCGCCGATAAAATACAAATTGGCGGATTTATGGACGGTCGCTACAAAGCCATTTGCGCGCCCTGTTGCGGCCGCGCAGGGGGACCGAGGCGACTCGGATGGGATATGGGGCTTGGTGGTGCTTTGGCTCTCGACTGCGGGCCGGAAAAGATGGGTTCGAATCGCGACCATGACCGGGCAGGGCAACCGGGAATGCGCGTATCGAGCCTGTGCACCGCAGCGATCTCGCCATCGCGGCTGAGATTACCGACAGCACTGATGCCACGGCGTCCGAAATCCCCGCGCATCGTAGAAGTGTGAGGACAGCGTGGCGCGACGCTCGATAGACCCGAATATAAGCGATTATCCGGCGCCGATGAGCGCCGAAAAAGCACGGCGTGAGGCAAGAACTGCCAAGCGTCTGAACAGACAGGTGCCTTACGGACACCCGTATCGGCTGTCGCCGCAATTCGTTCCGTATTGGCTTGCGAAGATCATCGGCAAGCTCGACGCCTACGTGAATGCGCCGATCTCTCGTAACCAACGCACTGGAAGACGCCGGCCTTAGTTGCATTCACGCAACAGCGACGGAAAGATAGTTCGAAGCGCTGTTATTATGTTTAGCTGACGGATGCCGCGCTTCGTAGAAGTCGAAGTGGCGACGGCCGGAGATATAGATAAAAAATTGGCGACGCGCGGCGACGACAAACCCTTACAAGATTGCGAACTAAAGTTCATGATGCGCATAAAAATCGGAATATGCAGTCTTTCTTTGAGAGGCAAGCATATCTACGGGGCAGACA
>JAEZMP010000311.1 GCA_023442215.1 Pseudomonadota bacterium | reverse complement strand
CCGCAACCCCGGCGGCCCCGCCGGTTGCGCAGGCCGCCCCGGCCGCAACGCCCGCCCCCGCGGCTGCACCCAAGGACCTGGAACAGAAGCTCGACGCCGACGTGCGGGTCGACGAAGCCGACTTCGTCACGACCATGGGCGAGCTGCGCGGCAAGTTCCGGGCCGCCATGGGCGCGCTGAAGACGTTCCCCTCCGACCTCAAGGCCGCCCTCGACCGCGAGGAGCCCTATGGCGAGGTCGACCGGTGGGTGCTGGACGGCATCGGCATCGCCCTCCTCGGGATCGTCGTCGGGCTCGTGATCGCAATCCCCTTCGAGCGCTGGGCGATCGGCCGCCCGGTCGCCGCCCCGGTGGGACAGCAGATCGAGACCAACACGCGCATCGCCTTCCTGCTGCGCCGCGCCGCGATCTGGCTCGTCGGCACCGCCGTCGTGCTGATCGCGGGGCTCGTGGTGCTCGAGCTGCTCGACAAGGGGCACGACCTGGAGCACGGCACCGCGCTCACGGTGCTGATGTGCTTCGTCGGGGTCAGGGCCGCGGCGTCCATGTTCCGCACCGTGATCACCCCCGGGCTGCCGGACTATCGCATCGTGCATCTGGAGGACCGCGAGGCCCGCAGCCTCGGGCGCGGCCTGACGCTGTTTGCGGCGCTGTTCGCCGTCGTGGTCGGCTCGGACTTCTGGCTGCACCTGCTGCAGCTGCCGCGCGAACCGCGCCACATCGCCTCGCTGGTGCTGAGCGTTCTCCTGCTCGCGCTCCTCGTCGTGCTCTGCATCGTCGAGCGCCGCTCCGTGACGAAAGCGCTCGGCTGGCGTTCCACCGGATTCGCCGGCTGGCTCGCCCGGAACTGGTGGGCGGTCGCCATCGTGTACTTCGTCGCGGCCTGGGCGGTTCGCGCCGTCGAGGTGCTGCTCGACGCTCGCGGCGGGGCGGAACTGGTGGTGGTGCCGGTGCTGCTCGTGTTCGCCGGGCTCGGCCTGCAGGGCATCGCCCGCCTCGTGCTGGCGCAGATCGTGCGGCGCAGCCCGGAGCTGCGCGTCGGCGGCCCGACCGGCCGGCGCCTGCCGGACTTCCGCGATCTCGCCTACACCGCCTCCGCGTTGGCCATCACCCTCATCGCGCTCGCCGTGCTGCTCGAGACCTGGGGCCTGTCGTTCGCCCGCTCCGGCGCCGGCATCACCGCGATCAAGGTCGGCCTCATCTGCCTGTTCGGCTACATCGTCTACGAGGCGATCCGCATCGGCATCGAGCGCAAGCTCGCAATGGAGGGCGCCATTCCCGGCATCGTCGCGGTCGACCTCGACGGCGACCAGCCGCTCGCCGCCGGCCAGTCGCGCATCGCCACCCTGCTGCCCCTGGTGCGGGTGTTCCTGCTCGCCGCGGTGCTGTGCGTCTCCGCGCTGATGGTGCTGTCGGAACTCGGCGTGCAGGTCGCGCCGCTGTTCGCCGGCGCCGGCATCCTTGGCCTCGCCATCGGCTTCGGGTCGCAGACGCTGGTCCACGACATCATGTCGGGCGCGTTCTTCCTCGTCGACGATGCCTTCCGCGTCGGCGAATATGTCGACATCGGCTCGGCGAAGGGCGTGGTGGAGCGCATCTCGATCCGCTCGTTCCAGCTGCGCCACCAGAACGGCCAGCTGCAGACCATTCCCTTCAGCGGCATCAAGCAGATCACCAACTTCTCGCGCGACTGGCAGGTCGCCAAGCTGCCCTTCAAGTTCCCGTTCGGAACCGACGTCGAGAAGGTGCGCAAGGCCATCAAGAAGGTGGGCGAGCGGCTGGCGGCGGATCCGGAACTCGGCCCGAAGTTCCTGGCGCCCATCAAGTCGCAGGGCGTTTCGGAAATCGACAGCTCGGGCGTCACCATCCGCGTGAAGTTCATGACGCGCCCGAACGACCTGTTCCTGGTCAAGCGGCAGGCCTATGTGGCGCTGACCAAGGCGTTCGAGGAGGCCGGCCTCGAACTCAGCAACAACGTCGTCACGGTGCGCATCGAGACCGACGGCAAGACGGAACTCAGTGAGGACGCGAAGCAGGCGATCGCGGGCGCCGCGGCCAATGCGTCTTCCGCCCCCGCGCCTGACGCGGAAGGCTGACGACGCAATCCAGCGGGCGCGCCCCGGCGCACCCCGAGCGGAGACCTCTTGAGAGTCCCCCGAACCCCGAAGGGTCGCGGCACAGGCCGCGGCCCTTTTTTCTGTTCGGGCCCCCGGCGTGCAGCCGACTATCCGTCTCCCACCCGATGCCCTCGTCCAGGCCGCGACGGTGATGCGGCGGCAAAATTTCTGTGCCAGAGGGCTTGACGTTCTTATGCTCATAATTAGCATAAGGGGTATCGGGTCCACGAGCGGCCGTCGTCGCAGGCGCCGCTTTCCGGGATCCGGTTTTTTTGGGCCCCCATATGCTCATTTCGAGCATAACACTTTAAACCGAGAGCGCCGCCATGAACGTCGCCGTCCCAGCCGCCGAAGTCTCTGCCGACGCCCGCGAGGCGATGCCGCTGCCGCACCTCTACGAGCGCGTGCGCCGCCACGTTCCGGCATTCGAGTGGCCCGCCCTGGCGGCGGACATCGAGGCGATCCTGCGCCTGAAGCAGGAGCGCAACGCGGTCATCCTCGCCCACAACTACCAGGCGCCGGAAATCTTCCACACGGTCTCGGACATCGTGGGCGACAGCCTCGCGCTCGCCCGCGAAGCCGTCGGGGCGGACGCGGACGTGATCGTGCTGGCCGGCGTGCACTTCATGGCCGAGACGGCGAAGCTGCTCAATCCCGACAAGACGGTGCTGATCCCGGACACCGAGGCGGGCTGCTCGCTCGCGACCTCGATCACGGCCGCCGACATTCGGCTGCTCAAGGCGCGCTATCCCGGCGTGCCGGTGGTGACCTACGTCAACACCACGGCGGAGGTGAAGGCGGAATCCGACATCTGCTGCACCTCCGGCAATGCCCGCAAGGTGATCGAGTCCCTCGGCGTCGACCGCGTCATCATGCTGCCGGACGAATATCTCGCCCGCAACATCGCCGCCGAGCTGCCCCACATCCAGTTCATCACCTGGAAGGGCCATTGCGAGGTGCACGAGCGCTTCTCGGCCGAGGACATCCGGTCGCTGCGCGAGAACCATCCGGGTGTCGTGGTGCTGGCGCACCCCGAATGCCCGCCGGAAGTGGTGGCCGAAGCCGATTTCGCCGGTTCCACCGCCGCGATGGCGGACTATGTGACCGAGCGCCAGCCGCCCCGGGTGGTGCTGATCACCGAATGCTCGATGGCCGACAACATCGCCGTCGACAACCCGGCGGTCGATTTCGTGCGCCCCTGCAATCTCTGCCCGCACATGCGGCGGATCACGCTCGCCAACATCAGGCGCGCGCTGGAGCGCATGGAGCATCCCGTGGAGCTCGATCCGGAGACCGCCGGCCGGGCCCGCCTCGCGGTGGAGCGGATGCTCGCGGTGCGCTGAACCGCGCCCTTCTCCGGCAATCGGCTGCGCCCGGCGTTCCGCCGGACGCTTCGGCACCGACAAGACCAACCGAAGGCAACCGACATGACGAACGGATCGGACCGCGTTGTGGTGGTCGGCGGCGGCGTCGCGGGCCTCGCGACGGCGCTCGCGCTCGCACCGATGCCCGTGACGGTGCTCGTCGCCTCGCCGCTCGGCACGGCGGCTGCGACCGGGCTCGCACAGGGCGGCATCGCCGCCGCGCTCGGAGCGGACGATGCGCCCGCGCTTCACGCCGCCGATACGCTGACCGCCGGCGCGGGCCTGAGCGATCCGGCGGTCGCGACACTCGTCGCCGAAGCCGCGCCGGCCGCCATCGAATGGCTGGTGCGCCTCGGCACGCCGTTCGACTGCGACGGGGCGGGCGGGATCTCACTCGGCCTCGAAGCCGCCCACAGCCGGCGGCGCATCGCCCACGCCGGCGGCGACGCCACCGGCCGCGTGGTGCTGGACACCCTTGTGGCCGCGGCCCGCGCGGCCCCGTCGGTAACGGTCGTCGAAGGCGCATCCGCCGTGGCGCTGTTGCGCGACGACAGCGGCCGGGTGCGTGGCGTCGCAGCGCGGCGCGACGGCGGCGTCCCGGAAATGGTCCCGGCCCGGGGGGTGGTGCTGGCGACCGGTGGCCTCGGGGGGCTCTACGGTTCCACCACGAACCCGCTCGGCGCGACGGGCCAGGGCATCGCGCTTGCCGGCCGCGCCGGCGCCGTGCTGCGCGACATGGAGTTCGTGCAGTTCCACCCGACCGCCATCGCGGCGGGCGGCGACCCGATGCCGCTCGCAACGGAAGCGCTGCGCGGCGAAGGCGCGATCCTCGTCAACGGCCGCGGCGAGCGCTTCATGCGCGACGTTCCCGGCCGCGAGCTGGCGCCGCGGGACGTGGTGGCGCGCGCCATCTTCGCCGAGATCGCCCGCGGCGAGCGCGTGTTTCTCGACAGCCGCGCGGCGCTGGGCGAGCGCTTCGCGACGGGGTTCCCGGCCGTAGCCGCGCTGTGCCGCGCGGCCGGCGTCGACCCGGCGCGCGAGCCGATCCCGGTGCGGCCGGCCGCGCACTACCACATGGGCGGGGTGAAAACCGACGATCGCGGCCGCACCAGTCTCGACGGCCTGTGGGCCGCGGGCGAGGTCGCCTCCACCGGGCTGCACGGCGCCAACCGCCTCGCCTCCAACTCGCTGCTGGAAGGGCTGGTGTTCGGCCGCCGCATCGCCGAGGCGCTGGCCGCGGAAGACGGCAGCCGCGTGGCGCCGGTCCGCCCGGCCACATCCGCTCCCGCGCTGCCGCCGGCTCTTCGGGCGGAGATCCGGGGGCTGATGGACCGCCATGTGGGCGTGCTGCGGGACGAGGCGGGACTGACCGAGGCGGTGGCCCGGCTCGGCGCCATCACCGCGGAGACGGCGGCAGGAACGGCGGTCGTACCGGATATGGTGGCCGTGGCAACGGCCGTCGCCGTCGCCGCGCTCGACCGCCGGGAAAGCCGCGGCGGCCATGCCCGCCGCGACCATCCGCTGACCGCTTCCCAGGGCATTCATGCCGAAATCACCCTCGCAGATGCCCTGGACCGGGCGGCCGTGCTTGCGGCCGCCACGTGCCCGGACAACGAGCGCACAGACAAGCGGAGAGTCGCGTGACCGAAACCGTTCTTGCCGAAACCGTTCTTGCCCGTCCCGAGGCCGTCGCCGCCGGCCGGCCGGCGGAGCTGCCTGCGCTGCCGGACCTGCTGGTGGAGCCGATCGTTCGTGCCGCGCTTCTGGAAGATCTCGGCCGGGCCGGCGACATCACCTCCAACGCGGTGGTGCCGGCGGACGCGCGGACCGTCGCCGAGATGGTCACCCGCCAGCCGGGCGTGATCGCCGGCACCGCGGTGGCCGCCATGGCGTTCCGGCTGATCGACCCGGCGCTCGCGGTGACGGTCGAGAAGGGCGACGGCACACCGGTCGAACCCGGCGACGTGGTGATGCGCATCGCCGGCGCGGCGCGGTCCGTGCTGGCGGCCGAGCGCGTGGCGCTCAACCTGATCTGCCGGCTTTCCGGCATCGCGACGGCGACGGCGGCCCTCGTCGCCGCCGCACGCCCCCATGGGCACGCCCGCATCGTCTGCACCCGCAAGACCACGCCCGGGCTGCGAGCGCTGGAAAAGCACGCGGTGCGCGCCGGCGGCGGTTCGAACCACCGCTTCGGCCTCGACGACGCGGTGCTGATCAAGGACAACCACGTCGCCGTCGCCGGCGGCGTGCGGCCGGCGCTCGAGCGGGCGCGGGCCAATGTCGGCCACCTCGTCAAGATCGAGATCGAGGTCGACACGCTCGCCCAGCTCGACGAGGCGCTGGCCGCCGGGGCCGACGTCGTGATGCTCGACAATATGGGTCCGGCGATGCTGAAGGAGGCGGTCGCGCGCGTCGGCGGGCGCGCGCTGACGGAGGCCTCCGGCCGCATCAATCTCGAAACCGTGGGCCCGGTGGCCGCGAGCGGTGTGGACCTGATCTCGGTCGGCTGGATCACCCACAGCGCGCCGATCCTCGATCTCGGGCTCGACATCGCGCTCTGACACCCGGCGGCGGGTAGGTGGAACGGCTTCCCGCTCGGGAACCGGGCCTGAATCGCGATCGAGGACGATCTGGAACGCGCGACGGGTCGCGGAGGGCGGCGCGGACGGGGAATGAAGAGCATCGCTTTTCCCCGCTCCGATCCCGGATCCCGTTATGCGCCCCTTTTCCAGTCTCTGCCTCAGGTCTTGTCTCAGGCTCTGCCTTTCCGCCGTGTCGGTCGTGTTGTTGCTGACCGGCCTCAGCATCCCCCTGTCCGCCGCCGAGCCCGTCGGGGTCAGGACGGTGGAGGTGCCCGCGCCGTCCCGGGGCGGCACGCTGACGGTGACGATCTGGTATCCGGCAACGGCCGGGGGCGAGCGCACGCTCGTCGGCGAGGACCGGTTGTTCAAGGGAACGGCGGCCTGGAAGGACGCCCCGCTCGCCGGGGGACGGTTTCCGGTGGTGCTCGTCTCGCACGGATCGGGCGGCAGCATCCTCAATCTCGCCTGGCTCGCGAGCCGGCTCGCCGCCGCGGGGATGATCGTGGCGGGACCGAACCACCCCGGCACCACACGAGGCGATTCCACGCCGCTCGCCACCACGTGGATGTGGCAGCGCACGGCCGACATTTCCGACGTGCTGACGGCGCTGACGGGCGAGGACCCCTGGAAAGATCACATCGACGACCGCCGGATCGGCGCGCTCGGCTTTTCGCTTGGCGGCCACACGGTGCTGTCGCTCGCCGGCGCGCGGGCCGATCTCGAAGCCTATGCCGGCTATTGCGACCGCTACCCCGCGATGCCGGACTGCCGGTGGTTCGCGAGTGGCAGCGTCGACCTGCGCAGCGGAGACGCGGCGCGCTTCGGCCAATCGAACCGCGACGCGCGCGTCGGCTCCATCGTCGCGGTCGATCCGTCGGTGGCGCGGGCGTTCACAACCGGCAGCCTGGAGGCGATCGCCGTGCCGGTGCACATCGTCAATCTCGGCAGTCCGGGCACCGTTCCGGTCGCCGTCGAGGCCCGGACGCTTGCCGCCGCGATTCCGGACCACACATATGAAGAGGTGGACGGCGCGGTGCATCTGAGCTTCCTCGCCGAATGCCAGCCGGGCGCGCGGGCGTTCCTGAAGAAGACCGGCGACGCCGATCCCCTGTGCGACGATGCGCCGGAGCACCCGCGGACGAGAGACGACATCCACCGGCAGGTGGCGGCCATGATCGAGGCCGCCTTCCTGCGGGACTTCGCCCGGTAAACGGCCGCGAGCCCGCCACAGACGGCCCCGCGGCGACAATCGCGGGAGGATGCGATGAACGACGCGACCTACGATCTCGACCGGTTCGTGCAGGCGCAGGAGGGCGTCTACGACACCGCGCTCGCCGAGCTGCGGCAGGGCCGGAAGGAAAGCCACTGGATGTGGTTTGTCTTCCCCCAGCTCGCCGGCCTCGGCCACAGCGCGATGGCGCAGCGCTACGCCATCGGCTCCATGGACGAGGCCCGGGCCTATCTGCGCCACCCGGTGCTCGGACCGCGGCTGAAGGCCTGCACAGAGGCCGTGAACCGCCTCTCCGGCCGGTCGGCGCGCGACATCTTCGGCACGCCCGACAACCTGAAATTCCGCTCCAGCATGACGCTGTTCGCCGCCGCCGATCCCGACGAGCCGCTGTTCCGCACGGCGCTCGAGATCTATTTCGGCGGCGTGCCGGATTCGGCGACCGAGGCGAAGGTCGCGGCCTGAGCGGAGGGGGCGTCGCTGGGCGAAGAGGCGGCGCGGCCGGCGAGGGTTTCCCGCACGGCCGCGTCGAGCGGCGTGTGTGCCTCGATGCCGAGCGCGGCGAGCCGCGCGCCGTCGAGCCGGACCGGCTCGCGCCAGAGATAGCGCATCTCGCCGAGTTCCCGGAACAGCGGCACGAACGGCGCGGCGAGCGTCATCACGCCCCAGGGCAGCGACGACACCGGAAGGTCCGGCCGTCCGACGGCCCGCCGGATCGCGGCGATCATCGCCGTGCCGTCCGCGTCCCAGTGGCCGGCCATGTGGAACGAGGCGAACGCGCCGAGCATGTGCTCCCGCTCCACCAGCCGGACCATCGTCTCGGCGACGTCCGGCAGATAGGCCCACTGGTGGCCGACGCCGCGCCGGCCGGGATAGGTGATGCGCCGCAGCGGCCCCTCCCCCTTCGCCAGCACCTGCGAGAACCAGTTGTTGCCGGCGCCGGGCCCGAAATAGTCGCCGGCGCGGACGATCAGCACCTTGCCGCCGGCCTCCGCCGCGCGCTTCAGGCGGCGCTCCATCTCGGCGCGGATGCGGCCCTTGTTCGTGAACGGGGTCTGCGGCGCGTCCTCGCCGATGAGCGGCATCGCGTCCCGGCCGTAATTGTAGACCGTGCCGGGCAGCAGGATGCGCGCGCCGCTCGACCGGGCGGCGGCGATGGTGTTGTCGATCATCGGCAACACCAGTTCGCCCCAGCGGCGATAGCCCGGCGGATTGACGGCGTGGACGACGAGCTGCGCACCCTCGGCGGCGGCCGCGACGTCGCGAGCATTCATGGCGTCGCCGGCGATCCAGCGGATGCCTCCGGCCGGAGCGGCGACGCGGGCGGGATCGCGGTGCAACGCCCGCACGGCCCAGCCGCGGGCCTGAAGGCTGCGGGCCACTCTCCCGCCGATTCCTCCCGTGGCGCCGAGCACCAGCGCCGTTCCGTTGGCGCCTTGCCCGGCCGTATCTTGCCTGCCCGTATCTTCCCTGCCCGTATCTTGCCCGTTCGCGTTCCGCATCATCGTCCGACCTCCATCTGATGGATGGAAGATGGGACGGTTCGATGCTAAACGGAATTGTTGAAATCTGTTGCGCATCGATACGGAAATTTATGAACTCTCCGAAGCCGGACTGGGATCTCTACCGCAGCTTCCTCGCCGTCGCGCGGGAGGGCTCGCTATCGGCCGCCGCGCGCAGCCTCGGCCTGACGCAGCCGACGCTCGCCCGGCATGTCGAGGACCTCGAACGCGCGCTCGGAACGACGCTGTTCGTGCGCTCGCAGCGCGGGCTGTCGCCCACCGACGTCGCCCGCGACCTGATCCCCTATGCGGAAACGCTGGCGGCGACGGCGGACGCGCTGATCCGGGCGGCCTCCGGCGACGGCGCGGCGATCGCCGGCACGGTGCGCATCAGCGCCAGCGAGATCATGGGCGCGGAGGTGCTGCCGCCGATCCTGGCGCGGCTGCGCGAACGCAACCCCGGCCTCGCGTTCGAGCTGGTGCTGACCAACGCGGTCGAGGACCTGATGCAACGGGAAGCCGATATCGCGGTGCGCATGGTGGCACCGAGCCAGGGCGCGCTCGTCGCCCGCCATATCGGGCGCATCGCCCTCGGCTTCCATGCCCATCGGCGCTATCTCGCGCGCGCCGGCACGCCGCGCACGACAGCCGACCTCGCCTCTCACGCCCTGATCGGGTTCGACAGGGGCTCGGCCGCGATCCGCGCCATGGCGGCCCGGATGCCGGCGCTGGACGGACTGCGCTTCGCGCTGGCGACGGACAGCGACATCGCTCAGCTCGCGGCGATCCGCGCCGGGTTCGGCATCGGCATCTGCCAGGTGCCGATCGCCGCGCGGGACCCGGATCTCGTCCGCCTGCTGCCTGACGCCGTCACGCTTTCCCTCGACACCTGGATCGTCATGCACGAGGACCTGCGCGCGTCGCCGCGCTGCCGTGCGGCATTCGACGGGCTGGTGGAGGGGCTTGCCGACGCGGTCGAATGAAGCGCTGACCAAGGCTCCCCTTGCCCCCGCATGCGCACAAATGATAGGCAAGGGACACGGATTTCGCTGGTCGGCGTTGCGCGCGGGATCCCCTTTCCTCGGCGGACAGACAGCGGTCGGACAAGAACGATCAAGCGCCGGGAATGCGGCCCGCACAGCGGGTACAGGCGCCGCTGTTCGCGTTGTTCGAGGTCTTCCGTGTCTACCCCATCGCCTGCCGGCGCCGGTGCCCCCGGCGCTGTCGTCGTCCGTGCCGCCACCGACGGCGACGGCGCGGCCATCGCGCGCCTGATCGCCGGCGTGTTCGCCGAATATCCGGGCTGCGTCTACGAGCCGTCCGAATTTCCCGAACTCGCCGCGCCCGCCAGCCACTTCGCCCGTCTCGGCGGGCGGCTCTGGGTGGCCGAAGACGGCCACCGCCTGGTCGGAACCTTCGGCCTCGCCACCACGGCGGAGCCGGGCGTGTTCACGCTGCACAAGGTCTATCTCGACGCCGCCGCGCGCGGCCTCGGGCTCGCCCGGCGGATGCTGGACGAGGCGATCGCCCACGCGCGTGGTGCCGGCGGCACGGAGCTGCGGCTCTGGACCGATACGCGCTTCACGGCCGGCCACCGCTTCTACGAACGGCACGGCTTCACCCGCATCCCGGTCCGGCGCTTCCTCGCGGATGCCTCCGATTCCTGGGAATTCGCGTACCGCCTGCCGCTCTCGACCGGCGGGGAGGCACGGCCATGAGCGCGGTTTCCATCCGCACCGATCCGGGCTCGACGCCGGTGCTGGTCGGCGCGGCGGCGATCTGCTCGTTCGTCGGGCTCGACACCACCATGAAGTTCCTGGTGGGCGGGCTGCCGCTCGAACAGGCGGTGTTCCTGCGCTACGCCTTCGCGATCCCGATCGTACTCGTGCTGTTCCTGCGCCGGCCGCAGCGGCTGACGGTCGCCTCGCTGCGCTCCAACGGGCTGCGCGGCGTGCTGGTCGTGATGATCGCGATGTCGTTCTTCTATTCGATCTCGGTGCTGCCGCTCGCCGAGGCGATGGCGATCCAGTTCCTCGCGCCGTTCTTCATCGCGCTGTTCGGCCGGCTGATCCTGAAAGAGCCCCTGGGCGGCCGTGTGATCATCGGCCTGTGCATCGGATTCGCCGGCATCCTCGTCATCCTGTGGGGCCAGATCGGCGGCAAGCACGGCGATTCCGCACTTTACGGCGCGCTGGCCGCGCTGTTCGCCGCGGCGTGCTACGGCCTCTCGAACGTGCTGGTGCGGCGGCAATCGGCGAGCGATTCGGTGGAGACCATCGTGCTGTCGCAGACCATCGTCGCCAGCACCCTGCTCGCGATCCCCGGAACGAGCGCGTGGCAACCGCTGACGACGCAGGATCTGTTCCTGTTCGGCGCCGTCTGCGTGTTCGGCACGCTCGGCCAGTTCGGCAT
>JAEZMP010000274.1 GCA_023442215.1 Pseudomonadota bacterium | reverse complement strand
CCTTCCGGGAAAGGGTTCCTTAACCGTGTTGAAAAAGGCGACGCTTGCCTGCACGCGGGGGGACGCTCGTGTGCCCGCGTGAAGAGGGCCCGCCGGCAGCAGGCACAAAAAAGCCGACCGGCAGCCTGCCGGTCGGCTCTGGGTTCGCAGCGATGAGCGCGGGATCAGACGGCGGCAGCGAGCCGGAAGTCGGCGGGAGCGGCGCCCTCGCCTGCGGGGACAGCGCCGGCACGCATCAGCTTGTAGGTCATGGAATCCACCAGCGCCCGGAACGAGGCGTCGACGATGTTGGGCGACACCCCGATCGTGTACCAGCGGGCGCCGGCGGCATCGCGGCTTTCGATGAGGACGCGCGTCGTCGCGCCGGTACCGCCGTTGAGGATACGGACCTTGTAGTCCACCAGTTCGAGGTCGGCGATCGCGGACTGATAGCGGCCGAGGTCCTTGCGCAGCGCGATATCGAGCGCGTTGACGGGGCCGTTGCCTTCCGCCACCGACATGCGCTCCTCGCCGTCCACGTCGAGCTTCACCACCGCCTCGGACACGGTGACGAGTTCGCCCGCGGCGTTGAAGCGGCGCTCGACCATCACGCGGAAGCTGCGCACGTCGAAGAAACGGGGCAGCGTGCCCAGCATGTGATGGGCGAGCAATGCGAACGACGCATCGGCGCCTTCGTAGGAATAGCCCTCGGCCTCGCGCGCCTTCACCTCGCGCAGGAGGGCGTCGAGCCGCGGATCGTCCTTGGCGAGGGTGATGCCGACCCGGTCCAGTTCGGCGATCAGGTTCGACTTGCCGGCCTGATCGGACACGAGGACCCGGCGGCGGTTGCCGACCCATTCCGGCGGAATGTGCTCGTAGGTCGCCGGCTCCTTCATGATGGCGGAGGCATGGATGCCGGCCTTGGTGGCGAACGCGGCCTCCCCGACATAGGGGGCGTGGCGATCCGGCGAGCGGTTCAGGATCTCGTCGAAGGCGCGGCTGATCTGGGTGATCTCGGCCAGCGCGGCCGAGCCGACCGAGATCTGGAACCGCTCGCTGTAGTCGCGCTTCAGCTTCAGGGTCGGGATCAGCGAGATCAGGTTGGCGTTGCCACAGCGCTCGCCGATGCCGTTCAGCGTGCCCTGGATCTGGCGGACGCCGCCACGCACCGCCGCCAGCGAGTTGGCGACCGCCTGCCCGGTGTCATCGTGGGCGTGGATGCCGAGCCGGTTGCCCGGCACGTGCTTCACGACCTCGCCGACGATCCGCTCGACCTCTTCCGGCAGCGTGCCGCCGTTGGTGTCGCACAGCACCACCCACCGCGCGCCGGCCTCGTAGGCCGTGACGGCGCAGCTCAGCGCGTAGACCGGGTTGGCCTTGTAGCCGTCGAAGAAGTGCTCGCAGTCGATCATCGGCTCCTTGCCGGCGGCAAGGGCGGCCTCGACGGTCTCGCGGATCGAAGCGAGATTGTCCGCCTCGGAAACGCCCAGCGCGACGCGGACGTGATAATCCCACGACTTGGCGACGAAGCAGGCCGCGCTCGCCGCCGAGGCGAGCACGTCCCTCAGGCCCGGATCGTTCGAGGCCGAGCGGCCGGCGCGCTTGGTCATGCCGAACGCGGTGAACGTGGCGGTGCGGGTGCGCGGCTCCGCGAAGAAGGCGGTGTCGAGCGGGTTGGCGCCCGGGTATCCGCCCTCGATATAATCGACGCCAAGGCGCTCAAGCAGCGCGACCACCGCAATCTTGTCCTCGAACGAGAAGTCGATGCCGTTGGTCTGGGCGCCGTCGCGCAGCGTGGTGTCGAACAGATACAGGCGTTCCCTGGTCATCGGATGGGCCCTGGTGCTGGTTATTGCTGCGAACACGACAGGTCGCCGCCGGGACAGGCGACTTGTGCCTCGAGCGCCTTGATGCGCTCGTTGGTCAGCTCGGTCTGGCAGTCGGTATAGATCATCGGCCAGATCGAGCCCTCACGGTCGGGTCCGCCGCCGGTGCGCGATACGCATTCCTTGTCGCGGAAGCTGACCCACGCGCGCTGCGCGTCGCGCAGATAGCCCTGCCCGTCCGCGTCGAGTTTCGCCATCAGCTTGCGATAGGTGGCGTTGAGGGTGCGGTCGGCCGCCTTGAAGGCGTCGCTCGCGCAGACGTCCATTTCCATCTGGCTGGCGGCGTTGTCGCAATCGACGTCGTCGGCGGCGATGGCCGACGGTGCCGGTATGACCAGAAGCGAGGCGCCCGCCAGCATCGCGCCGGCAAGGCCGCCGATGAGCCGGGTGGACAGGGGCTGAATCGCCATCACGGCACTTCCCTCACATGCGGCGCGCCGCTGGTTTCCTCCGGCGGCCAGGCGGCGGTGTCGTGGTCCGGGTGCTGGAACGAGACGAGCCGCTCCATCGCGCCATCCGGCATGTCGTCTTCGGTGATGCGCCCGGGCAGGCCTTCCAGACTCTCGAACCAGGGCATGCGGCGTTCGGTGCCGTACTGGATGACCGGCGGCGCAGCGACCGGATCGTCGAGGCTGCCGAGCGAGACCGCGATCTCGTCGCTTTCCAGATAGTCGTAGGTGAGCGGCGTGCCGCAGGCCGCGCAGAAGCCGCGCACCACCAGCGAGGAGGAGCGGTAGACGGCGGGCTCGCCGCGCGTCCAGGTCAGGTCCTGCCGCTTCACGGAGCCGAGCGGCGCGAAATAGCTGCCGAACGCCTTCTGGCACATGCGGCAATGACAGATCGACGGCTTGATCAGCTCGGTATGGAGCGCGAAGCGCACCGCGCCGCACTGGCAGCCGCCGGTGTGGACGACGGGGCGAAGGTCGGATTTGTGAACCTCGGATTCCTGTGCCGTCATGTCCGTTCCCTCCCCGAGAGCATATCCCGTTCAGATTGAACCGATCTGAACGACAAGGATATGATCAAGCCTTTGAATCTGGAGCGATTTCTTTCCGATCTGATGAGTCCATCAGATCGGAAAGCGCTCTATTGTGCCCGTTCCCAGGTCGTACCGTCCCGGGAATCCTTCAAGGCGATGCCGAGGCCCGCGAGTTCGTCGCGGATCCGGTCGGCCTCAGCGAAATCGCGCGCCTTGCGTGCCGCGAGGCGGGCGGCGATGCGCTCCTCCACGAAAGCCGCGTCGATCCCGGCAGGCTCGCCGCGTTCGCCGGCTTCGAGCGGGAAGCCGAACGCCGCGAGTGTGCCGGCGAGTTCGGCGCCCTCCAGGCGATGAACCTCGGCCATCGCCCGCGGCATGTTGAGATCGTCGGCGAGCGCCTCGAACACACCGTCGGCGAACGCCGCCCGTGCCTCGGCGCCGGCCGCGGCGGCCCGCCACCGGGCGAGCACCCGCGCGGTCTCCTCGAGGCCCTTCACCGTCCAGTCGATCGGCTGGCGGTAATGGGTCTTCAGCATGTTGAGGCGCACGACATCGCCCGGCCAGTCCCGAAGCACATCGTGGATGGTGACGAAGTTGCCGAGCGACTTCGACATCTTCTCGCCTTCCACCATCAGGAAGCCGTTGTGCATCCAGATATTGGCCATCGCCGACGTACCGTGGGCGCAGCGCGACTGGGCGATCTCGTTCTCGTGGTGCGGAAAAACGAGGTCGATGCCGCCGCCGTGGATGTCGAAGGTGCCGCCGAGCAGCGCGCCCGACATCGCCGAGCATTCGATGTGCCAGCCGGGCCGGCCGACGCCCCACGGGCTCTCCCACCCGGGCTCGCCGGAGCGCGACGGCTTCCACAGCACGAAATCCATCGGATCGCGCTTGTAGGGCGCGACCTCGACGCGCGCGCCCGCCATCATGTCGTCGAGCGAGCGGCGCGACAGGCTGCCATAATCGGGCATCGACGGCACATGAAACAGCACGTGCCCTTCCGCCGCGTAGGCGTGGCCGCGCGCGACCAGCGCCTCGATCAGCCCGATCATGTCGGTGGCGCCGTCCGTGCGGCGGATATAGTCGGTCGCCCGCGGTTCGTGGGTCGGCCGGAGCACGCCGAGCGCGTCGATATCGGCGTGGAACTGGGCCAGGGTCTCGTCGGTCAGTGTGCGGATCGAGATGCCGCGCTCGGCGGCCCGCGCATTGATCTTGTCGTCGACGTCGGTGACGTTGCGGACATAGACGACGTGATCGGCGCCGTAGACCTGCCGCAGCAGGCGGAACAGCAGGTCGAACACGATGACCGGCCGGGCGTTGCCGATGTGCGCGTAGTCGTAGACCGTCGGGCCGCAGACATACATCCGGACGCGCGCGGGATCGATCGGGCGAAAGACCTCCTTCGCGCGGGACAGCGTGTTGTAAAGCTTCAGATCCCGGTCTTCGCCGGTTCCGACCGCAGCCGACATCGTCACGAACGCTCCCTCAGCCTCGCTGGCCCGGGGCATCCGCTTCCTTCGGATCGTCAAGGAAAAAGGAGGCAGCCGCAGCCAGCAGAGGCGCTAGCCGCAAATAATCGACGGAAGATGACCGAAGCGCGCCTGCGCCGCCATTACCATGGCACATGCTCTGACTGATCGGGCCCGTTCCGTCAAGCGCCACGAGGCCGGCCGGTCGCCTGCGGCCGGTCAGCCGGCAAGGCCCGCCTCGCCATAGCGGCGGCGCTTCTCCTCGTACATCGCCGTGTCGGCCCGGCGCACGGTATCTTCGAGCGTCTCGCCGCGGCTCGTCGCCATGCCGACGGACAGGCTCATCCGCTGCTCGGAATGGAACTGGTTGTTGAGCTCGGTCAGCTTGCGGATGTGTTCCATCAGCGCCTCGCCGTCATGCTCGTCGGCACCCGCCATCAGCACGGCGAATTCGTCGCCGCCGATCCGCGCGGCCACGGCCGGCCGCGAAACGGCGTTCGCCAGCACCTCGCCCGCGCGCCGCAGAAGCGCGTCGCCGGCAGCATGGCCGAGAAGGTCGTTCGCCGCCTTCAGCCCGTCGAGGTCCATGATGAGGATCGTGACGGGAAACTGTCGCTTGCGCTGAAGCCGGTTCAGTTCGTCCACGTAGAACGACCGGTTGTGCAGCCGCGTCAGCACGTCGTGCTTGCCGAGATATTCGAGATAGGCCTCGGCCTTCTTGCGCGCGGTGATGTTGGTGAGCGCGATCTGCACCTGCGACCAGTCGTGCTCGAAGCCCGGCAGCACCGAGAACTGAAGGTGCAGGTAAAGCTTGTCGCCGCCGAGGGTGTAGTTCACCACCTCGCGGGTGTGGAACAGCCTGCCCTCCCAGAGATCCACCAACTGCTCGCGGAAGGAATCGAGACTGTTCTCGCCGAAGATGTCGCCGAAGCGAAGCAGCAGTGCCTCGCGGCTCGGCGCACCGAACAGGTCGAGCGTGTGACGGTTGACGTCGATCAGCCGGATTTCGGTGAGGCAACGCTCGACGAACTCGGGGTGGACGTTCAGGAACGAGCGGAAGTCATCGATGCCGCGCATCCGCAAGTCATCGGTGAGAGCCTTGACCGCGCTGAAATCTTCCACCCACAGCGACGCCGGCGAGTGCTGGAACAGGCCGTTGGCGTAGGCGGCGCTGAACTCCGCCTCCCGCCGTGCCTGCTCGCGCGCGCTGACGTCCTCGATCGCAATCAGGATCCGCGACCAGTCCTCTTCCGCGCCCGGCAGCACCACGCCGCGCAGCGCGAGGTCCAGCCGGCGGCCGGCGAGCGTGTGGTTCACGACCGAGGCCGAGAACCCCCGCGCTCCGTTCCACATACGGGCCAGTTCGCCAATGTACGTGACGAGCCGGTCCGTGCCGACGATGCGGTTGAGATGGGCGGAAAGGGCGTCGAAATCGGACGCCTCGAACAGCTCCAGCGTCCGCCGGTTGACGTCGATAAAGCGAACCTGCGCCGCCGCCGCAAGGGCGCGGCCGGCATCCTCGGCGAGGAAGGCTTCGAGATCCGTGACGCCGTTACGGCACCAGTCGCTGAAGAGGGCGTGAACGCCGCTGCAGTCTTCCAGCCAAAGTGAAACCGGTGCGAGGTCGAACAGGGCTTCGGCATCCAACGCGAATGCCGTCTCGGGCGTTGTCTTCAAGTCCATACTCGCGACAGGCGGCCCGACAGACGGCCGCGGGTAACAAATGCGCGCGCCCGTCCTTTTGAAGGTGTGGCCGCTGCCGATGTCGCGAGGAAAGGCCGGCGACCAGGCATATCAAGGTCGGACGCCGATCCGGCGGTTCAGACCATCCATGCCTGGTGTTTGTGCGCATTCAGCGCCGCACGGCCACGCCCGCACGCGGACGCCGCAACAAATGCCGCCCGTTTTTAGTGAACCTTAACCGGCTTTGCAATCAGACTAAAAAGCGACACTCCCAGGTGGCAGCCTCCCGACCCGGGAAGACGCCTCCTGCACGCCCGCCCCGATATCGCGGCGTCACTCCACCTCGTCGGAGGGCACGATCATCGTCTCGGCTTCGGCGGCCTCCGTCCAGGCCAGCATCGCCGGCAGCGCCAGAACCGCATCCATGTAGGCGCGCGTGTCGGGTGCGACCTCGATATCGTAGCGGTCGAGCCGGGTGACGACCGGGGCGAACATGGCGTCGGCGGCGGAAAAAGGCCCGAACAGGAACGGACGGTCGTCCGCGAAGGTCGCCCGGGCATCACGCCAAAGCTGCTCGAGGCGCGCGACGTCGAGCTTCGCCGCCTCTCCGCCCCGGTCCGCGCGCAGGAACCGCCGGCCGAGATTCATCGGGCAGGCCGAGCGTAGCGCCATGAAGCCGGCGTGCATCTCGGAGGAGATCGCGCGGGCGTGGGCGCGGGCCCCGACCGAACGCGGCCACACCGGATGCTCGGGAAATCGCTCGGCCAGATATTCGATGATGGCAAGCGATTCCCAGATGCGGATCGGGCCGTCGATCAGGCACGGCACCCGGCCGGACGGCGAGACCTCGAGGATGCGGGCATGGGTGTCGGGTTCGTCGAGCGGGATCAGCGTCTCGGTGAAGGGGATTTCGAAATAGGCGAGCGTCAGCCACGCCCGGAGCGACCAGGACGAATAGCGCTTGTTGGCGATGACGAGGTGAAGCGGCATCCAGGCAGTCTCCGCACGAGATCGCCGGCCGGCGGCCGGCTTCCGCCCGCACAATGGCCGGTTGCCGCACCGGCGACCAACGAAATTCGCTGATGCCGGCATCAGCGGCCTGAATGGATGCCTCGGCGGACGGCGAAGCCCATCCTTGGCATCCGCAGGATATCGTGGACTTCCCGGGCAGGCCCCCTGCCCCGATGGCCGCGCCCGCGCTATTCTGCCGGCAACGGCTTCGGATGCCGGCCCAGATCTTGCGCGGGATTGCCTCGGTGCCCTCCTTCAGCCTCCTCGACTATCTCGCTCTCGGCTGGTTCGTGGTCGGCTGGCTCGTCTACGGCACCTTGATCGATTACAGCCCGTGGACGCGCGAAACGCTGTCCGAAACCATGCGCGAGGAGCGCCGGCGGTGGATGCGCACCATGGCGACGCGCGAGAACCGCATCGTCGATGCCAGCATCATGAGCGGGCTGCAGAACGGCACCGCGTTCTTCGCCTCCACCGCCGTGCTGGCGATCGGTGGCGCGCTGGCGCTGTTGAACTCGACCGACCGGCTGATCCAGATCTTCTCGGACCTCGCGGTGCCGACTCCGGCGGCGCGGCAGATCTGGGAGGCGAAAGGCATCGGCCTGCTGCTGATCTATTCCTATGCCTTCTTCAAGTTCGGCTGGTCGTACCGGCTGTTCAACTACGCCTCGATCCTGATGGGGGCGGTGCCGCCGCCGAAGGAGGTCGACACCCCGGCCGGCTGGGCGGCGGTGGAGCGGGCGGCCGCGATGGCCAACGCCGCCGGCCACCAATTCAAGCTGGGCCTGCGGGCGTTCTTCCTGTCCATCGGCTTTCTCGGCTGGCTGGCGGGCCCGGTCGCGTTCTTCGTCGCGACCACGCTCATCCTCTATGTGCAGGCGCGGCGCCAGTTCTGGTCCGCCTCCCACCATGCCGCGCGCCTGACCGAGGCGCCGCCGGATCACAAGAGGTCCTGATCCCCGCCGGCGCAGGCCGGACGGCAGGGTGCCGCTCGACGCGCCGGGTGGCGGCAGACCGTCATTCGTCGCAATCCGATACCGCGATACCGCAGCCGGCGCCGCACGCTTCCTTGGCCTTCGATTCGGCGATCTTCAGCGTGGGGCCCCATCCAACGCCGTAGTTGGAGGAGGACGCGGCATAGGCGCCGCACTGATCGTAGCGCACGGCGATGTGGCAATTGCCGTTGCCGGCCGACTTGCATTCGGCGAGCGCGTTCTTGCCGGCCTCGTCGCGGGTCGAACCCGAGCCCACTCCGTAGCCGATATCCTTCGCCGCAACGCCATCCTCGTCGTCGACGGCGATGGCGCCGGCGGC
>JAEZMP010000265.1 GCA_023442215.1 Pseudomonadota bacterium | reverse complement strand
CCATGGGATGCCCCTGGTCGATGCCCTCGGTGAGATCGAGCGACAGTACCGTCGGCGCGGCGGTAACCGCATGGCCGCCGCGACAGTCGTCGGCCGCTGGCGGCAGGGCATCCGCGACGGCG
The DNA here is from genome assembly GCA_023442215.1 of Pseudomonadota bacterium. GTDB lineage: Bacteria > Pseudomonadota > Alphaproteobacteria > Rhizobiales > Segnochrobactraceae > Pseudoxanthobacter. The sequence goes on along the minus strand of JAEZMP010000265.1, from coordinate 6,672 downwards.
GGCTCTCCCGCTTCGACCAGCTCGTCCGCGGGGATGTCCCCGCTCAGGATGCCATGATCATTGGCGCCGGCGTTCGCTCGGGCGATCTGATCCAGGCCCTCAGGACGCTCTCCTACGTGACGGGGGCGACGACCAAGCTCCGCGCCGCGGCTTTCTCGTTGGTCCACCCGCTCATCAACATCCTCACGGGCGTCGCCATGTTCGTGTTTGTCTCCGTGACCGTGACCCCGGCATTCCGCGAGCTGGTGCCGGCCGATCAGTGGCGTGGGATTGCCCTGTCGCTCGCCGTCGCATCGGACCTGATGTCGAACTTCCTGCCCTGGGTCTCCGTGGCGTTTGTCGCCGGCTGCCTCTGGACCGTCTGGAGCCTGCCGAGGTTGACCGGGCCGGTGAGGGTGCGCCTCGACCGCGTCGGCCCCTGGGCGCTCTACCGGCGCTTCATGGGGGCCGCCTTCATGTTGTCGTTCTCCGGTCTCCTCGCCGGCGGCGTGAAGGAAACGGACGCACTGGCGGCGATCGCCCGCCGCTCGACACCCTGGCTCGCCGAACGCCTGTGGGCGACCCACCGCAAGCTGCTCTCCGGCCGCAAGCTCGGCGATGCGCTCGCCGACACCGGCTTCGTGTTTCCCGACCGCGACACCATCGACGACCTGACCGCGTTCCAGGGATATCGCGACTTTGAAAAGCGGATCGAAGGGCTCGCGCGGTCCTCGGTCGAACGCACTGTCGTCACCATGCAACTCCTCTCAACCCGCGCCCAGTCGTCCAGCCAGGCCGCGTTCTTCGCCATGCAGGTGTGGTTCCTCATCGGCACGGCGGCGATGAACGACCTGGTCTCCAACAGCGCGCTCGGCGGCGGAGGCTGACCATGGGATGGATGGCCTTCCCGCTCGCGATCGTCGCCGTCATCGGCTCGATGCTCTCCCTGGAATCACGTCTCGAGGAGGCGGCGCTCAGGGTGCCGGACGACACCACCCTGTCCGCATTGGTCGCGCTGCAGGCGTCGGCCGAGCGGCTTTGCGGCGACGGCTGTGCGGTCGGGGCGATTGAAGGCCTTTCCGGATCGGCTTCGATGGCCGCCGTCTATGACGGCCACCGCGTCATCAGCTGGACGACGGCGCCGGCGGCCCTGTCAGGCGCCGCATCGGCGCCGCTTCCGGTCCGCGCGCAGCTCGGTCGATATCACGCCGCGACAGGGATCGCTGTCGGAGCCGCATCGATCGCGATCGCCGGGACCGCCTCGGTCGTGCCGCCCTACACCATTTCCATCGACCCTGCGCTCGGCATCCCTGACGGTGCCGTCGTTCTCGTCTCGGCGGGCTGATCCATGGCCGCGTTGCAGGAAACCGCTCTGTCGCTCGGGCTCATGACGATGGCGTCCGTGGTAGCGTACCAGGGCCTCGCACAGACACAGGCGCTGCAGCAGGGGCGAGCCACGGCCGAGCGCATGGTGACGATCGGCCGGGCAGCCTCGGACTACATCACCGCCAATTCAGCTGCGCTGACCACCGCCGCCGCGGCCGGCCCTGTCGCGATCCCCATCGGCCGGCTCACCGCCGGCGGCGCGCAGCCTGCGGCGCCCGCGGGCCTGCCGACCGTCCAGTCAGCCGGCTTTCTCCCGAGCGGCTTCATCGATGCCAACCGGCTCGGACAGCGCACCTACCTCGTCGTCCGGCTCGCCGGCGGCAGGCCGGAAGGCATGGTGATCACGGCGGGCGGCCAGCCCGCCGACGATCTTCTCCTGGGCGCGGCCCTTAACGGCATCGGGTCCGCCGGCGGCGCGATGATGGCCCGCAATGCCGCAACCGGCCAGGTGATGGGCTATCGGGGTGGATGGCAGGTCGCCGCGGGGGACTACACCTCCGGCGCGATCGCACCGGCCGTCGGACACCTCGCCTACAACGTCATGTCCTCGAGCACCTCGATCGCCGGGCCATGGCTCTGGCGGTCCGACACCGGCAATCCGGAATCGAACCGCATGCACGCGTCGATCGACGTGAACGGAAACGATCTGGACAATGTCGGTGAGATCAGCGCGGCCGAAGCAGCCCTGAAGGTCGCGGCCGACCTCGAGGTAGCGGGCGCGGCCTCGGCCGACCTCTACGTGGCACCGGATACGCCGGCGACCGCAGACACCTATGCAGGCCACACCTACTACATGCGGCCGGATGATCGCACCAAGCTCGCGACCTTGTCGGCCGACACCTTCGACATCTCCGCGCAGATCGCCCAGTCCGTGCCGAACGGCAAAAACTACCCGGCCGGCATGACGATCGCCGACGCGTTGCCCGATCTTGTGATCGCGGCCTCCTATTATGCTGAGGACAATACCGTCGTGCCCAAGCCGGTCTGCGCCGGCTCGGCCAACCGCACGGACCTCGCCCGCATCTTCGCAATGCCCGTGGGCACGATGGACGTCGTCTCCCCGAACGCGACGACGACGGCGACGGTGAACTACAGCCCGGTGCCGGTTGTTTCGAACGTCACGCTGACGTCGTCGGGCTTCAGCGTCGGCCTCAACAAGACGATGACGACCGTCAATTCCTATAATGGGATCAATCTCAACACCCTGGTCGACGCCACGGCGATCGCGTCGACCATGTACGCCACCGACCTCGGGTCGGCCTGGCTCTTCCGGCTTTCTAAGAAATCCTGGGCTTACCCGAGCGGCACGCCGGCGGAGCAGGCCCGCGACCCCGCCTGGAAGAACGTCGCCCTCATTCAGACCGCCTGTTACTACGGGAGCAACTGATGACCAGATCGCGCGCGCGCGCCCTCTTCGCCCGCCATGCGGCCGCCTTCGCCGTTGGCGTTTCCTTCTTCGCGGCCGCAACGGTCACGGCTGAAGCCCAGCAGACCCTGCCCGGCAGCTGGCCGTGTCCGGACTGGACGTGCAGCGGATCGATCGTCGATCCGAGCAACACATTCCAGGCGCTGATCGGCCTGCAGAACTATGTCCATGTTCTGTACAACGCCGACCAGAACATCCGGACCGTGGTCAACAATCACGACGCGCGCATCACGGACACCTACAACAGGACCGCCGATCTCTATAATCAGGTCGGGAACCTCTATACGGGCGTTGCAAACGCTCAGAACAGTGCGAATAACGCCTACAACTGGGCCGTCGCCGCCAATAACCAGGCCTGGACCGCAACCAACGCCGCCACCAACGCGCAGACCACCGCAAACAACGCCTACACCCGCACCACCGACCTCTACACCCAGGTCGGCAACGTGCGCACGACCGTGACCACCCACACCAACCAGATCGCGGATCTCTATTCGCGCATTCCGACCGGCGTCACCGCTTCCAACACGCAGGCGAGCTGCACGACCTGCACCGGCGCCGGCTCCGCCCGCTTCGTCGGTGCATCCGGCGCTGCCTACACCGGCAGCTACGTCGAGCGCGCCCGGACGGCGGCCGGCACAGCCGGCCTCGATCTCACGGCCGCGCCGCAGCACTGATCCACGACCGCACCAAGAGAGCCTCCATGTCCCTGTCGAACATCCCGGCCAGCCTCTCCGAACTCGCCTTTACGGACTACCACCTAGAATTGGAGGCTCCTCATTCGGATAGCAGTGCGCAGAAGACGATCGTACCGAGGTATGTCGCCGAAGCACGCGGCGGCCTCGACTGGGGCGCGGCGCGCGACGTCGACGCCGATACCCCGATCCGTTACAGCCAGCTGTCAAAGCTGCCGACGGAGATGTTCGAGAACCACGGTCGTCTGCGCGCCGAAATCCTCAAGGTTCGCAAAAACCGGGGCGAAGCCATCTCAAAGACAACGAAACGGCCCCGCTGGTATGACAGCGCGATCACATTCGATGGCATGCGGCTGCGACTGACGGTGACTAAGGTCACGACCCAGGCGCTCCACGTCGCGGTTCGACGCATCTCCCTCGAAATTCCGCCGATCTCCGAACTTCGGTTGCATCCCGACGTCGAGCACAGTCTCAGCACCATCGCCGAGAATCTTGAGTATCCCTCTGGTCTGATTCTCGTGACGGGCGCCACCGGCGCCGGCAAGACGACGACTGCGACGTCCACGTTCAGCCACTACGTTCGCTCGACCGGTACGGTGGGATACACGGTCGAGGACCCCTGCGAGCTTCTACTGCAAGGCTTCCACGGCGACGGTTTCGTCTACCAGACCGAAGCCGAAGACCAAGGCGGATGGGCTCAGGGTATTCGCACCGCCCTGCGGACCCGGCCGAGCATTCTGTTCCTCGGCGAAATCCTCGACGAGGAGATCGCCCGCCAAGCCCTTCGTGCCGCCGGCTCGGGCCACCTTGTCATCTCGACGCTCCACGCCGGCGGCGTCAGGGACACCTTCGACGTGATGACGCGCCTCTGCGGCGGAGCGGCCAGCCGCGATATCCGCGAACAGATCGCTCAGCACACCCAGCTCATCATCCATCAGCGCCGCGTCGGCAACCGGATCGACTGCCAGCTGTGTGATCTGCGCAACAAGGAGAGCAAGCAGCGTATCAGATCCCTGATGGGGGAAAACAACACCCAGCCAATCGAGGAAGAGTCCTGGACCGACAAGCTGGATGGTCAAACCCTCACCGACGATGACGGCCTGTGAACACTGACCGAGCGCTTCAAGCTGCCACCGTATCCCGAACAATCACTCATAGAAGGAGATCGAAATGTCCGAATTGCGAGGTTACGCCCTGGCGGCCATCCTGATGGTGCTCGCCGGTCTTGCCGTACTCTGGGCCTACGCCAGTGGCAACGACAGCCGGCTGACCAACGACACCGTCAATATGGTCAGCAGTGTGCGGCAATCCGTAACGGAACTCTACAGCTCCGCCCGCAGCTTTACCGACATCGCTGTCGCTGACGTTCTGACGGCCCTCCCGAAAAGCATGAAGAACACCGCCGGCACAGCGATCATCAATCCCTTCAAGGGCACGGTCTCGCTCGCGGCCGGCACCGTCAATACCGATGGCGATGCCTTCCAGGTGATCCTGACCGGTATTCCGCAAAACGCCTGTCAGCAGCTGGCCACCAAGGACTTCGGCCGCACCGCCATCAAGGTCGGCGCCGGCCCGACGCTCACCGCTGTGTCGGCGACGAGCGGCTCGGATGTCCCCATGACGCCCGCTGCCGCCCGCGCCGCCTGCAGCGCAAGCACCAATTCCATTGGTTGGCTCTTCATGTAGCTCGGTTCCGCTCCAACGAAACCGCACTTAGCCGTCCATCACCCTCGACCTTCCCGAATGGAAAGCGTATGCCCCCGAAGCGTCTCATCACCTCCGCGGCCGCGGCGACAGCGCTTACGGCGACGTCGATCATCGGCGCGGTCTGGTCGTCCGACGGTATTGCCTTCGAGGCAGAAACGCCGATCCACACTTCCCGGAAGGGGAGCCTGCTTCATCCCCCCGCTCTCGCCCAGGTCGCGAGGCGCGAGGATCAGGCGATCCGTGATGTGACCGGCCCCTCCGACCCGGCGAGCCTGCATCCTCTTGAGGCCGTCGCAGCCCCCGGCGCGGCGGCCTCAATTCCGGCTGACGACGTCATTGTCGCGATCGCCACCGCCGAGGAACCTGGGAAGGCCTCGCAGGCGTTCGAGGCACTCGAGAAGATCCAATCTGGCGGACTGTCGGCAAGCGCCATCACTGGAGCCGCGGCGAAGTCACTCGCGCGAACGGCGAGCCCGACCGCTACCGTACGAGACTTCCAGTCATGGCCGGCCTACAACGGAGACAAACCCGACGGAACACTGCAGATCGCGTCCACCGTCACCTCCGACGCGATCCTTAGCGCCGCCGCCCGCGTGCGCGGTTCCTCGGCCGACACATTTCCCGGGCTCGCCGGCGCTGTCGCAGCGGGATCAGCGTCCGGCCCCCAAGAGACGCGAAAGACCGCGCCAACCGTTCCGGTCGTGACCCTTCCTCTTCCGAAGCCCTCAACCAGCGCCGGCGCCGCTCCGGCCAACACGGCTGCGCAACCGCCCCTAGCACCGGCGCCATCCGTCGTGCCCGCTCAAGCCGCGCCCCCGCAGGTCGCCGAAGGACCCTCCCCCGCGCCCCCGCCGCTTCCGTCGGAGATCTCGACCAAGATCGGCGTCGCCCGCAGCGCCTGGGGGGCGGTCGACCTATCCCTGTGCTTGACGCCGCTGCCGCCTCAAGCCGTCGAGGCGCTCGTCGAGATGCACGCACAGTCTCTCGGTGCTGACGTGGCTCTCGCCAAGGCGATCGCCCGCGCCGAGTCGGGCTTCGGCCAGAATATGATCAGCCCTGTCGGTGCCCTCGGCATCATGCAGCTCATGCCGGCGACCGCCGCCGACTACGGCGTCCGCAATCCCTGCGACCCGAGCGAAAACATCCGTGGCGGCATCCGCTTTCTCACTGACCTCATGCTGGATCTCGGAAACCCGATGCTTGTCGCCGGCGCCTACAATGCCGGCCCTGGCGCTGTCTATGATGCCGAAGGAATTCCCCGAAACCCGGAAACAGCACGCTTTGTCGTCTCGGTCGCCACGGAATACTACCGCCTAGACGCCGCAGTCCGCCGAAAGAAAGCCTGGCGGTCCGGACTGCCGGCGCAACGGACAATGACAGCCGACTCCCGGATGGAAGCACAGACGGTCGTAGCGCCATCCGTTCCCCCGGCCGCATCTCAACAACCCGCCATGGTCCAGCGTCGCTACAATTACGACG